>NZ_JAOQJV010000019.1:0-49329 GCF_025567415.1 Dorea ammoniilytica | reverse complement strand
ACGACAGCAATACTATGCTTCACTGCAGGGGGCTGCATAAGGTCGAACATTCTTGAGAATAAAGTGTAAACCAATATTGACAATATCAAAATCAAGATATCCGGCATCCGTTTGCCAATCTCATATCCGGAAATAGAGCTGCGGTCTAACCATAATTTCCCCGCCAGCTGACTCTGTGACATGTTATGACACTCCCGCATATACTTCAGATTCTTACCCAACTGTTCCTTCTTCATCATCGACACCTATGTTCTTTCTCAAATTGCGTTTCAGATCCATAACTGTCTGACTGATAATCATAAGTTCCGTTTGGCTACAATCTTCTAACGCTTCCACTATCTCGCCTTTGTATACATCATTGGTATATTTCAGGCTGTCACACAGAAGCTGGTCAGCAGATACATGTAAGGCATTCGACGCCTTAACTAAGAAGTCGACACTGAGAGTGGTTCTTGCATTTTCTACATGTGAAATATGCGGTACAGAATATCCGATTTCGCCCGCGAACTGTTCCTGCGAATAATGCAGTGCTTTGCGTGCCTGTCTGATCCTTTCTCCCAGTTTTTTATAATCCATCGTCCTACCTCCAGCATCTTACCATTATTGTAAAGAATAGCCTTTCATATGACCATTAATTATATGCATAGCATTGCCTTGGTAGTTTAATTTTTATAAAATTTTTCTCAGAGCGACAGATGTATCTCGTCAAGCAGAATCCTTTATATGTAATTTCGTATGCCTCCACAGCTCATAATCTGCTCTGCAATATCCTTAATTCCTTCAAAACCTTGCTCTTCTAACCATTCCCTCTTTTCTATTAACAAATTATAGTTTCACCTAATGTCTTCGTATTATTTATTTTCATTTTTCTTCTCCAACTATGCCATACGGCTAATTTTTTGTTTTTCTTATAATATGTGCCATACGGCTCTGTCAAGCCTAGATAAACCACAACTCCTGTCTCGTCGTGGATATGGCTGTCGCCCCTGCTTTAAGTGCTGTCATGATATCTTCTTTATCATCAATCAGTCCACCCGCAATTACCGGAATATGCTGATGCTGCACGATTCTTTTAATCACCTTCGGCATAATCCCAGGCAGGATCTCGATGCAGTCCGGCTTGCTTGCCGCACTCTGGCGTCTGATATTTTCCAGCGAACGGGAATCCAGCACAAAAAAGCGATGCACTGCATACAATCCCAGTTCCTTCGCACGATTGATCTGTGCGGTCTTGGTGGATATAATACCATCTGCTCTGGTGTTGTGCCTGATAAAATCGACTGCAATCTCCCGTCCGTCAAATCCACTGACCAGATCCAGATGCACCATAGCAATCCGTCCTTCTGTTTTGACGCGCTCTACAATCTCGGATATATTACAGATATCTCCGAATAATATAAATATAATCTGACTGTCCGTCTCAAAGCTCTTTTCCAGACTCTCCATGTCCTTCACAGTAGCGATCACAGGGCAGTCCTCTATAATTTCTCGAAATGCATGATTCATTTATCATTCTCCAATCCGGCGAAAAAGAGTTCATAGAAATCATCCTCACCTAGTAATTTGGGCGAATTTTCTCCTCCGCCATTGGTGCTTCTGCGCATCGATGCATAAAAGTTCTCTCCGGCACAGATCAGATCCATCTCATAGATCTCATATCCAAATTCTCTGCAAATCCTGCAAAATGCGGAAATCGGATCTGCTTCCTCTCTGGACGCAAGAAATCTTGCCTTCCATTCCGGATTATGCGCTGTCTTATGCTGTAATTCATCCAGCATTTCTGCAATATCTGCCATTTATATCACACTCCATTATCATCAGCTATCAACTTTATATTCGACCGCGTTACACTCCGACTTTCTTGCATATATCGGCAAGACAGCATCTGTCACAATGTGGTTTCGTTCTTGCCGTACAGACCTCCCGTCCATGATTTACAAGTCGGTGACAGAAATCACTGCCTTCCTCCGGCGGAATAATCTTCCATAATTCCATTTCCACCTTTTTCGGATCTTTAATACCATCTACCAGTCCCATTCGGTTCGTCAGACGGATGCAATGTGTATCCGTTACGATCGCCGGTTTTCCAAACACATCTCCCATGATCAGGTTCGCACTCTTTCTGCCGACTCCCGGGAGCTTCAATAATTTATCAAAATCGTCCGGCACATTACCGCCATATTCATCACGCAGGATCCGCATACAGGCACTGATGTCTCGCGCCTTGCTTTTCCCTAATCCACACGGCTTCACGATCGCCTCGATCTCTTCCGGCTCCGCTGCTGCCAGCGCATCCACCGTCGGATACTTAGCATATAGATCTTCTACCACAACATTCACTCTGGCATCGGTGCATTGTGCCGCCAGCCGGACACTGACCAGCAGCTTCCATGCCTGATCATAGTCCAGCGTGCAGTCTGCATCCGGATATTCTTCTTTTAAACGCTGTATGATTTCCAGCGCCCGTTCTTTCTTCCTCATTGTCATCCTCCGATTATAAGCTTTTCGCCCATTATAACATTCTTTTATTCATAAAGAAAGATGCGTGCCAACTGAATGACACGCATCGGATATACTCTATTTTTCTTATTAGTGATGGAACAGACGGATGCCTGTAAATGCCATTACCATGTCGTATTTGTTACAGGTCTCGATTACGTTGTCATCTCTGACAGATCCGCCCGGCTGAGCGATATATTTTACGCCACTCTTATGTGCACGCTCGATGTTATCGCCAAATGGAAAGAATGCATCAGATCCAAGTGCTACATCTGTCAGCTTGTCTAACCATGCGCGTTTCTCTTCTCTGGTAAATACTTCCGGCTTCTCTGAGAATGTGTTCGGCCATGCCTCATCGTTCAGCACATCCATGTATTCGTCGCCAATGTACAGATCGATCGCATTATCTCTGTCTGCACGACGGATACCTTCCTTAAATGGAAGATTCAGCACCTTCGGGCACTGTCTCAGCCACCAGTTATCAGCCTTCTGACCAGCCAGTCGTGTACAGTGGATACGTGACTGCTGTCCGGCACCGATACCGATTGCCTGTCCATCTTTCACATAGCATACAGAGTTGGACTGTGTATACTTCAGTGTGATCATCGAAATCGCAAGATCAATCTTAGCCTGCTCAGTCATCTCTTTATTCTCTGTTACGATCTCATCGAAGAAATGCTCGTCAATATTCAGCTCATTTCTTCCCTGTTCAAATGTAATACCAAATACATCCTTGTGTTCCAGTGCAGCCGGTACATAATCCGGATCGATCTGGATCACATTGTAATTGCCGTTCTTTTTCTGTTTCAGAATCTCAAGTGCCTCCGGCTCATATCCCGGTGCGATCACACCGTCCGAAACCTCTCTCTTGATCAGTCTGGCTGTATCTGCATCGCAGACGTCTGACAGAGAAATAAAATCACCGAACGAAGACATACGGTCGGCACCTCTGGCTCTTGCATATGCACTGGCAAGCGGTGACAGTTCACCAAGGTCATCTACCCAATAGATCTTCGCCAGTGTCTCAGAAAGCGGAAGTCCCACTGCAGCACCTGCCGGCGATACATGCTTGAAAGATGTAGCTGCCGGAAGTCCGGTTGCTTTCTTCAGCTCTTTTACAAGCTGCCATCCATTAAATGCATCCAGAAAATTGATATATCCAGGACGTCCACACAGCACCTTGATCGGGAGCTCACTTCCGTCTGCCATATAGATTCTTGATGGTTTCTGATTCGGGTTACATCCGTATTTCAGTTCTAACTCTTTCATCCTTATCCGCTCCTTATTTATTTTTATTTACAATCTTTGACTCATAGTTACCTGTTGCAATATCAATATAACGCACAAACAGAGATACTTTATTGTCCTCATTCAGACTGTTCCATAACAGATCTGTAAATGCATCCATATCATCCGGGATTGCCACAAGCTTCGGTTCTCCCTCAAAGCTTGGCAATGGATTGCCATCATGCATATAAGTATGGATAAAATGTCCTTCTCCTGCTTTTGCATTCTCATATGCAAATGTATAACGGTTACAGCTTGACGGATCACCGTTATTACTCTTGAGGATAGACATTGCGTAGTTATATCTTCCATTCTCAACATGCATAACTCCGGAAATACGAGGTGTGTAATTCGGTCCGTCCGGCTCAAATTCTCTGCTTCTCAGTGACTGTTCAAAAGTCAGCTGCTTGTCCATGCCCTCGTAGATCGTATCTGTCTGATCTCCATTTGTCACGATCGTCTTATTGCCAAGCACACGTACCGGCGCATAGATAATCAGGCTTGGATCTGTCAGCTTGGACTCGTCAAATGCCTGTGTGCGGATGCCTTCTCCGTCTTCTACAAAAATACGGTTACGGCTGTTCTCGCTTCTTCCCATAATAAAGTAAGCTGTTACCGCTTTTGTGCCATCAGCACTCTTTCCAATGATAATTCCTCTTCCAGGATATGCATTTTCCTTCAGTTCCTTCTCAATTGACAACATTTCCATGAATCCTTCTCCTTTTACTGAACAATTAGATACAGTATCATTATATAGAACTATGGCTGTCATTTCCAGTAGCTGACTGTTTATTTATCCTTGGAGCTATTTATAATCACTGCTTATAGAGCATCGCCATTTTCCTGTTCTTCTCCGTAATGTTTGCTCAATGAGAATCCTCGTCCGCGCACTTCTGTAACCCTGCTGACAATCATAAATGCCTCCGGATCAATCTGTCTGATCAGCTTCTCTACCTGCGGAAGTTCACGATTCGACACAATGCTCAGCACGATCTGTGTCTGCTCCTGACGATAACCACCCTCGCCATAAAGCATCGTTACGCCTCGGTCCACCTGCGCCAGAATCGCCTGACGGATCTCTTCCACCTGACTGCTGATGATCTTGACCTCCGTCTTCGTACTTCCCATCATCAGCACTTTATCCAGCACAGTCGTATACACAAGCACAAGAAGGATACCATATAATACTCTCTCCGGTGGATTATAGATTACCTGCATGATCAGTATCAGCATATCAAATGCATTCAGGCTCACAGATACCGGAATCCTGAAATACTTATGCAATACCAGCGGCGGAATGTCCATACCACCCGTAGATGCACCCGTACGGATAACTATGCCAAGTCCGATTCCAATACCAAGTCCGGCAAAAATTGTATTCAGCATGGCATTCTCCGTAATCACATAATTCCCGAAAATTCGGGTAGCTGCTTCCAATGCGATTGGATACGTAAAAGAACTTATCACCGTTGTCAGTGCAAACTTTTTACCAAGAAATGCTACTCCGACTAATAGCATTATAATATTGAACACCAGTACAAATCCGGAAATGGACAATCCTGTAAAATGGTTCACCACCAGACCGATACCAGTCGTGCCTCCTGTCATCAGATTGCCCGGCAGCAAAAAAAGCCTGACCACAAGTGCATAGAATACATTTCCAAAAATCACCGTTGCGACCGTACTTATCCGTTTTAAATATATGTTTTCCATAAAAACCTCCGAATATTTTTGTCAAGATACGTTATAGAACAAAGAATGTGCCTTGGCACATTCTCGCGCCTGCGGCGGTCGCTTGCGACATCTACCTTATCCGCCGCAGTGCGCATCCTCGCGGAGCGTTTTTTACTTTACAGGAAAGCAATTTCCTGTAAAGTAAAAAACACGCCTGTCAGAGAATTTTCCCTAACAGACGTGGATCAAGGCATCGCCTAATACAGTGCTATTATACTTGTATATGTTCAATAATTCAAGAGATCTCTCCTTATTCATCCAATTCTAACTCATGCGGATACAGAATATCTTTTTCTTTGATAATAATGGTTCCGACACCTGCTTTGCTGAAAAATTCCAGAATCAGTGCGTGTGGTATACGTCCATCTACCAGATGTACACGATTTACCCCCTGTTCAACTGCACGGAATCCGCGTTCTACTCTGCTTATCACACCTTCTGTCACTTTTCCCTCATCCAGCAGCTGATGGACTTCATCTACGGTAAGTCTCGGATACACCTTAGTGCGTTCCACATCCTTCCAGATACCTCTGTGGGATGACAGATAGACTAACTTGTCCGCCTTTAAGCCGACTGCTACTTCTAATGATGCATCTTTCGGATCAATCAATTCATATTCATTATCAATGTCATTCGGTACGATAACCGGGATAAAATCATTATCTAATGCCATATGCAGCGTATCCAGATCCATGCCGCAGATACCGATGGCTTTCACACCGCACAGCTCAATCAGCTTGGCAATCCTTTTATTCTCACGAAACTTGTCCGCTCCCATCGGCGTATCATGTACTACAACCGGCCGCATGCCAACCGTCTTGAGCAGTGCAATATCTTTCATCAGTGTCTGCTCATCAATCGGACTTAAATACTTACGGCAGCCATACTCGATTACCACAATTTTGTCACTGAAATCCCGGATATACGGTAATGCCTGTATCAGGAACTCTGCCTTTGGTTCTACCTGATCATATAATTTCTGATCCATAGTGTCTTATTTTCTCCTTTATTCTTTATATCCTAGAATTTACGAATCGTATCTTCTTCGCTTTCTCCTGTTTTATCTATCTTTTTGATCACTACATAATATCCGGCTCCCGGCTGTACTTCGATATACACCCTGTCACCTTCTTTGTGTCCAAGCAGTGCCTTCCCCATCGGTGATTCAATGCTGATGCGTCCATTCAGTGAACTTCCCCTGACCGAGGTTACCAGCTTATATACTTCCGTCTCATCATCATCCTCACAGTAAAGAGTTACCGTATTGTTGATACCCACTTCATTATCCGCAGATGAATCATCGATTACTTCCGCAGTCTTCAGCATACGCTCCAGATAACGGATACGGCTCTCATTCTGATTCTTATCTTTTTTTGCCGCATGGTATTCAAAATTCTCGCTCAGATCACCGTGCGCTCTGGCTTCTTTGACCGCCTCCAGTGCATCCTTTCTGACTACCAGCTTACGGTATTCTATCTCTTCTTCTATCTTCTGTACATCACTTTTGGTCAATTGTTCCCGCATGATAACGCCCTCTCCTTCCATACACTATCCTAATGTTAGCATAGTTTCCGATTGATTAAAAGCTTGAATCCCTTCTGAAATTGCAAAAAGAGCACCTCTTTCGAAGTACTCTTTCGCCTTACAGCTTCTTATTCTACATTTTTCAATGCATCTGTCATCGGAATCCGTTCCACCTTCCGTATCTGGAAAAACGCTACCAGTGCATAGGCTATCACTCCTGCCGCAAACATTTTCACAAAGGTAATCTCTGGTACATAATATGGCAGCCATCCGGAAAACTGAGCAAATGCAGCTTTACATATCTCCTCAATCGTAATATTTGCCAACGGAATTGTAAGGATCAACGACAATACTACTACAATGGTCGTTGCTGTGATATACAAACGGTTAATTTCATGATTCGTGTATCCCAGGATCTTTGCCATGGATATGGACTGGGCATTCTTTTCAATAATGATCTTAGACAACAGGTAAATGATAAGTACAAACATGATCACACCAAATCCCTGAAATAATACCATCATATTTCCCATAGATACTTCCAGCTGTCTGCATGTCTTATCCAGATCGTCTTTGGTAATAACCGTCGATATCATTTCGTCACTGATATCCGTAATCCTCTTATCAGAGAAATATCCGTTAAAGTATCCTTCCTGTTTATTGAATACTTTATTATACTGATCCTGTTCCATAAAGACTGCAATCGATGCCGGATATGTATAAATTCCCGCTATCTTAAATGTATAATCGTTATCATCATACGGCTCATCCAGTGTAACACTGTCACCCACATGTATATTGTGTTTTTCCGCAAATGCATTGGATATATAAATATCATCCGGATTCCGGAATTCAATGTCCACATACACACTGTCCGGACTGACTCCATATACCATAACATCTTCGCTTTTCAGCTTGCCTTCCTGTGTCTTTAATGTAGTTATGCTGTATTTTTCTGCCCCTTTTGTGGACGTAGACAACAGTGAATCTGTATAAAACTTATATAACACATTGGTCATCGTGCCATCCGGTGCATCTGAGAATTCTTCGCTGTCCATATCCTGAAGCACATACTGGTATTTACATAGCATGCTATGTGTTATATCCTGTTCAAAGTGAGCTAAGAGCGGACTGAACATCAAGCCGAATAACAGGATCAGATTGGCAAAGAATACACCGACAACTATCGTAATATAATTCGGTACATTCTGAAAAATGATTCTGAATCGAAATCTTGTAACAAAATAAATCCGACTGCTCAGATGTACAATCTTTTTCTTCTTCCTCCTACTGAGATCTCTTCGCATAAATTTGAGCGGTGACATCGACAGCTTGCTGCGCAATGTCACGTAATTAATCACCATCAGGATCAGGATTGGAACCAATGTTGTTTTGATAAACGCATCTGCACTCCATATCGTCACATAGGTCGGCAGACTGTAGCTGCCGTAATACATGGCAGCCATATAACCTTTCAGCACGGTATAGCCCAGTATATTTCCGACTACTGCCGCAGCTAACATCACGATCACCGGCATCGTCATATAATGACGGATCAGTTCTCTTTTTGTATATCCGGATGCCCGAAGTGTACCGATAACAGTTGCTTCTTTGGATATCGTATTACTGGTAGTAATCGCAAATACGAATGCAATAATTGCTACTACGATATACAAAAAAACAGTAAACATCGCACTGTCTCCTCCCATATCGTCACCCGTAAATATGATTGCCTGATTGACGAATTCCGGAATATAATTCACAATCGTTCCTCTTTTTGCCAGTTTTTTTAGAAAATCTTCTCCCATTGTCTTAGCTTCTGTATCATTTTTCGGCGGATTATTATATTTCCAGGCATAACTATAGTGAATATGTGTGTCGTCTAATGTAGCAAAGCCGTCTTCTGTCATAATTGCTACTCCGAATTTGGTTGCATCAAACATCATATCCGATGTATTGGAAAACAATGCGCTGTAGTCAGACAATGCTACAAGTCCGGTAATTTTTAATGTCTGCTTACCGACTTTCAGGTCATCTCCAACCTTCAATTCGTTATTATCTGCATACATACGGTCAATTGCAATCTCATCTGCCTTCTCCGGCATCTTGCCTTGCATCAGACAAACCTTATCAACATCTGTACGAGGTTTGAAGATTCGAAGCGTACTGTCTACCTCTTTCGTCTCTTCTTCAATATAGTAATTCGGATATACGGTTACGCCATCCTGTTCGATCTTCTGCAGCGTACCATCTGACACTTCTTCATCCAGTTCAAAATTACCATCTTCGATATTATACTTTTCAAAGCTCTGTTCATATGCCTTAAGCATACTTCCATCGGCCACCAGAAATCCAGACACCAACGCGATCATCCCTGCCAAAAAAATAAATAATACAAGGTGTTTACCAAATTCGCTTTTCAATTCTCGCGGAAGTCTTTTATTCAGTGGATTCTTCATCGCTCACCACCTACCATTCCAGATCCATTGCAGGTATCTTATGCTCATTCATATAATTCTTGCGGATCACTCCATCACGAAGTTTTACAACCCGGTCAGCCATATGCTCAATTTCCCCATTATGTGTAACTATCACGACCGTATTACCGTATTTTTTATTCACATCTTCGATCAGCTGTAATATTTCCTTGGATGTATGGTAATCCAGCGCACCCGTAGGCTCATCACACAACAAAATATCCGGATTTTTCACAATTGCTCTTCCAATTGCGGTACGCTGCTGCTGTCCTCCTGATAGCTGATTCGGTAATTTGTTCCGGTGTTCATACAATCCAAGCGTCTTCATCAATTCATCCACATCCAACGGATTGTCACTTAAGTATGCTCCGACCTCTATATTCTCCCGGATGCTCAGATTCGGAATCAGATTATACATCTGAAACACATATCCCAAATGCTTTCTCCGATATAAAGTCAGTTCTTTCTCTGACATATCGCCTGTCCGTTCCCCATCGATAGCAATGTATCCGTCATCTGCCTGATCAATACCACCCAGGATATTCAACAGCGTAGACTTACCCGATCCTGACGGTCCCAGAAGCGCGCATATCTCTCCTTTTTCCATACTCATGTCAATGCCTTTCAGCACATTTACGCGACTTTCTCCATCACCAAAATGCTTTGTAATTCCTTTGATCTCTAAAAACATAATTTTTCCTCTCCACCAATTAGTTACAGCTAACTATATGTTAAAAATCGAGTAGGCCAACACCTACTCGACGTGCAATCAATGTCATCTCGCCTGTCGGCTCGATGAACATTGGTCGCCATATAGAAATTCGTGCAAGCACGATTTCTGCATAGCGACTTATTGCACAAAAAGGTGGTTAGCATTAGCTAACCACCTTTATCATATACAATCTGATACCAAATTGCAAGTCTTTTCATTATGTCCCAGCTTTATTCACATTTTTAAATTCCTATTTCTGCTTTTTCAGGTCAGCATTAAAAATGTCTCTGTCAAGCAGCTTATTCTGGTGTGCTATGATTGTCGTGCACACAGCATCTCCAGTAATATTAACTGCCGTACGGCTCATATCCAGAATACGGTCGATTCCCATGATCAGACCGATTGCTTCTACCGGAAGTCCTACCGATGCAAATACCATCGACAACGTTACCAGACCGACTGACGGCACACCAGCAGTTCCGACTGAAGCAAGTGTCGCTGTCAGGATAACGGTTGCATAATCAGCCGGTTTCAGCACAATTCCATACGCCTGTGCCGCAAATACAACCGCCACGCCCTGCATGATCGCTGTTCCATCCATATTAATAGTTGCTCCTAACGGAATGGTAAAAGAACTTACCTTTCTGGATACTCCAAGCTTCTCGTCCAGTGTCTCAATAGACAACGGAATCGTTGCATTTGATGTTGCTGTTGAAAACGCGAAGCTCATAACCGGAGCAAATTTCTTCAGGAACTTCACTGGATTCAGACCAGTCAGTACCTTCATCAAAATCTGATATACGCCAAAGCATTGGATTGCAAGTGCCAGCAATACTCCGATCATGTATTTTGCGAGTGGCAAAAATGCACTGAACCCAATTCCGGAAAATGTCTTTGCAATAAGGCAGAATACACCGATCGGAGCTGCAAGCATGACCGTGCTTGTCATTTCCATCATCACATCATTAAACTGAGAGAAGAAATTAGCCACCGTATCCACACGTTCTCCAAGCTTTGCGATCAGAATTCCCACGAACAACGCAAATACGATAACCTGCAGCATTTCTCCGTTTGCCAGTGCTGCGATCGGGTTCTCCGGAATGATATTCAGGATTGTATCTGCGGTACTGACTGCCTCTGCCGTCGATGTCTCAACCGCTTCCATTCCTGAAATATCCAGACCAATACCCGGATTGATCAGATGTCCTACAGCAAGGGCCACGCTGATCGCAAGAGCTGTAGTCACCAAATAAAACAGTAACGCCTTCACACCAATCTTTCCAAGACTTTTCGTATCACCCATTGCCATACTTCCGCATACCAATGAACAAAATACCAGTGGAACTACCAACATTTTCATCAAACGGATAAATCCGTTACCAACTACGTAGAATATCCCATTTACAAATACAGTATCTTTCACATAGCCAGACGGTACAACGTAATGCATGAGTACACCACACAGACATCCCAGAATCAATGCTGCAAATATCTGCGTCGTGAGACTGATTTTTTTCTTTTTCTCTTTCACTGTCTTTCTCCTTATCTCATTTCTTTCAAAAATTCCTGCAGGCTCTCTTTCCAGTCTGCCGGCTCTTCCAGTCCGCAGATACGCAGCATCATGTTATCTAAAAGTGAGTACACCGGACGCACATGCTTCTGTCCTGCTGTCTCTTTCACCTCGATATCTTTTCCAGTCAGTTCTTTTAACTTAACTGCATACTCGTAACGGCTGACCGGACCTCCGGTACACACAATATGGAAAATGCCATAATTCGTACCGTCTATCAGATTCATGATCACTTTCGCCAGTTCTTTTGCACTGGTTGGTACTGCGCATTCATCAGAAGCCACTTCAATCCTGCCATCTGCCTCCAGAAATTCATGCACAAAATCCGCGCCTGTTCCATACACCCAGGATGAACGGATAATGATATGTCTGGTACACAGACTACTGACCATCCGCTCGCCTGCAAGCTTGGACTTGCCATAAATTGATCTCGGCACCGGATTATCGAATTCGTTATATGGAACTTCGCTGTCACCATCAAACACATCATCCGTAGACATCTGAACCAGCTTGGCACCCAGACGTTCTGCCGCGGTCGCAAGATTTCTTGCACCAATTGCATTCACCTTATACGCTTCTTCCGGATTTGCTTCACATTCTGACGGATTTGTCAATGCTGCACAGTTGATAATAACCGTCGGGCGATTCATTTCTGCATAGAGACGCACTGCGTCCATATCTGTCACATCGACATCTTCTTTATTCGTACACAGTACATGATATCCGTGTTCCGGAAGCACTTTATGGAGTGCTGTTCCTACATGACCATCTGCTCCCGTAATCCAAATCATATTTTTCGACATAATCTTTCTCCTTTTGCGAACTCAGAAAAGTCCAAACAACACAAATACGATTGATCTCATGTTTTGCTGTCTGGACTTTGATAAATGTTACTATTATTATCTTTTCAGTTAAAAGATCCCAAGTAATTTACTGTATTCCGTGAGTGCTCCATCTGTCTCTTTTGCAAGCACTTTCTTTGCAAGCACCTTACCGAGCTGAACACCTTCCTGATCAAAACTATTGATGTTCCATACAAATCCCTGGAACATTACTTTATTTTCAAAATGTGCAAGAAGTGTTCCCAGTGTCTCCGGGTTCAGCTGATCACCTACGATGATACTTGATGGTCTTCCGCCCTCAAAGTATTTGTTACAGTTCTCATCATCCTTACCGCAGGCAAATGCCATGATCTGAGCTGCTACATTTGCACAGAGTTTCTGCTGGCTCGTACTTCCCTGGATCACAACATCATTGTCCATCTGATTATGCTTAAATCCCACGAATTGAAGCGGAATAATTCCTGTTCCCTGATGCAGAAGCTGGTAGAATGAATGCTGACCATTTGTTCCAGGTTCACCGAAAATTGCCGGTCCTGTCACATAATCAATCTTTTCTCCAAAACGGTTCACACTCTTACCATTAGACTCCATATCCAACTGCTGTAAATGTGCCGGAAAACGGCTTAATCCCTGTGAATAAGGCAGCACTGCTGTAGAACTGTATCCAAGGAAATTACGTTCGTAAACGCCGATCAATGCATCTAACATTGCCGGATTCTTCTTAATGTCTGCATTCTTTGCAAGCTCATCTTCCTCTGCGCATCCCTTCAAAATGCGTCCGAATACTTCCGGTCCGAATGCCAGTGAAAGGATCACGCCACCAACAGCTGATGTAGAGGAATATCTTCCTCCGATAAAGTCATCCATATAGAAAGAATCGAGATAGTCCGCATTGCCCGCGAGTGGTGAAGTCTCACTTGTAACAGCAACCATGTGCTTAGACGGATCGAGCCCTGCACTTGTAAGAGCATTTTTAACAAATGCTTCATTTGTCAACGTCTCAAGGGTTGTTCCTGACTTTGACACAAGTACAAAAATTGAATGAGCAACATCAATCGATGCAAGCACTGCTGATGCATCATCCGGGTCAACATTACTGATGAATCTGGCTTCCATCTTATGTGTACCATTGACCTTTGCCCAGTTCTCAAGGCTTAAGTATAACGCACGAGGGCCAAGGTCACTTCCGCCGATACCAATCTGTACTGCTGTAGTGAATTTCTCACCATTCTCATTCACAATCTCACCGGCATGTACTTTATTAGCAAATTCAGCTGCTCTTGTCTGCTGGGCAATATAGAATTCTCTCTTATTGATACCATCAGCTACAACATCATCACCAAGCTGTCCGCGTGTCAGCTGATGAAGAACCAGTCTCTTTTCACCTGTGTTAATTACAGCACCGTTATACAATGCTTTATATTTATCTGCAAGTTCTGCCTCATCAGCGAGCTCCTGCAAAACTTCAAGTAATTTATCATCAACCTGCTTAGCAGCATAGCAATATGTCATTCCGCTGGCCATCGGTATCTGATATTCTTTTACACGCTTTGCACCATTCTCTCCGGACATAAGTTCTTTTACATTGACAGTTTCTTTCATTGCTTCAAGTTTTTTATAAGACTCAAGCAAGTCAAAATTCTTCCATTCCATCTTAATTATTCCCTTCTTTCAAATGCTCTAAGTTCTTTTATAGTATACTAAAATCTCTAACGTTTTTCAACAAATGGTTAAATATATCCCTGAGGAAACATCACCTCAAAAATTGTCCCTCCGAACGGATTGGCTCTGACCGTAATACTGCCATCATGTACTCTCACGATTTCCCGTACCAGCGCAAGTCCAAGTCCTACACCGCCGAGCTCCCTGCTTCTGGATTTATCCACACGAAAGAACGGTTCAAACACGCGCTCCCTGAGATCTTCAGGAATTCCGCTTCCCGTATCTTCTACTGACAGGTAAATATGCTTTTCCTTCTGGCATGCTGTTACTGTAACCTGTCCTCCTAAATGATTATATTTTATAGCATTTTCAACAAGATTATATACCAGTCTGTATATAAGAATATCACTTCCAACCATCGTTATATCCTTACATTTCCCAATCAGTTTTATATTCTTTTCCTGCGCGAGCGGTTCCAGATCCTCCAATACTTCATCAATAAGAGCGTCAACTATAATTTTTTCATCCCGTCCTACTGTCTGAAGCTCGCTCATATCAAGAAGTGTCTTTACCATTTTGCTGAGTCTGTCGTTCTGTTCCGTAACCATCTTTATCGTCTGTAACGTATCTGCATCCTGATCCGAATGTCGGGTGGAATTGTATAGATCAAGCTGTACCTGCATCAGAGATAATGGGGTTCGAAGCTCATGTGCCGCATTTGCAGTAAATTGTCTCTGTATCTCAAATGCATCTGAGAGGCGTTCAAGCATCTTGTTATATGAAACACTAAGCTGATTCAATTCTTTAATCTTGTTTTCTTCTATTCGTGAATCTGCCAGATTTTGTGCCTGTACCTCTTCGATTTTATCTGAAAACTCATTGATTGGTCTGAGTGCATGCCCACTTATAAAATATGTAGCCACCCCTCCAAGAAGAGCCAGTAAAGCTGAAATAATCAAACTGTTTCTTTTGTAATCTGCCTTATTATTGTACACCTGAACAGAAAAATCATTTGCAAACTCATCCCACTTATCCTCCGGAATGCTGATATATATTTCATCTGAATCACCCTCGTTATCATCTTCCCGGGCATCAACAGCCTCTTGCAGAGAATCCATATAATACACACCATTTTTATAGATAAACATAGTCAGACAGCCACATATGATCGCAATACATAATGTAGTTATACAGGTAAGCCTCCATTGCAGCGACATTCGTTTCATTGATCGGACTCCTCTCGTATTTTATATCCTTCTCCTACCTTGTTCATAATCGGATCATATCCAAGCACTGACTTAAGCTTTCTTCTCAGCGAAGACATATGTACTCTGATAGCTCCGCTAAAACTATCTGCAGATGCATCCCAGACATGCTCCATCAATTCCTCCTGACTTACCGGTCTTCCCAGATTAAGAAGCAAATATTCCAAAATACCTTTTTCTTTTCTCGTCAGAGAAATCATTTTCCCTTTTGCATATGCCTCACGCTTTATCGTATTGAATTCTATCTCGCCGCTTTCCAGGCATACATCCTTCTGCACAAATTTTCTTCTTGTCAGACTTCTGATACGTGCCTCAAGTTCCTGCAGGTGGAATGGTTTTTCCATATAATCATTTGCCCCTGCATCCAGTCCTTCAACCTTATCCGCAATCTGCCCCCTTGCAGATAATATAAGAACCTTTGTCTCCTCATTCATCTGCCGGAGTTCCTTTAGGATCTCCATCCCATCCATGCCGGGCAGATTCAGATCCAGAACAATCAAATCATAATTCTCTGCCAGAATGCATTCAAGAGCATCCTCTCCATCATAACAGGTATCCACCTCGTACCCAATATCATATAATCATTTTGCAACCGTATCACATATTTGTTTCTCATCTTCAACTATTAATAATCTCAAGATTCTTTCACCTGTTTCTTAACAATAATTTTACACCAGCTATTGTATAATACCAATGTCAGCTGGTCAACAAATACAACAAACGAAAGGAGTAATAAAAACTTGAAATGCAAAAAATCATCTCAAATTATTTTGCTCATCACAGGTATAACTATGGTTAGCTATGGTGTAATCAGGGGTGAAGCAGCTGTCGTGCTTGGTAAAGCAATAAAATTATGTCTGGAGTGTGTCGGAATTGGATAAGAAAAAGAATTTACTGTCAAAAAAAGCAGCCGGAATACGCGGATGGATACAGGCAGGTGCCACACTGCTCACCAATATTCATATTCCCAATTTGTTTAAAGCAACCATATATCAGGGCAATGCTAAAACAGTATGTGTACCGGGATTAAACTGTTATTCCTGTCCTGCTGCAACGGGAGCATGCCCGATCGGAGCCTTTCAGGCGGTTGTCGGATCATCCAGCTTTAAATTTTCATACTACATAACCGGTTTTTTTATTTTGCTCGGTGTGACACTTGGAAGATTTATATGTGGTTTTTTGTGCCCGTTTGGATGGTTTCAGGATTTACTTCATAAAATCCCGGGGAAAAAATTTTCTACAGCCCGCCTGAAGCCGCTAAGATACCTGAAATATATCATTCTTATTATTTTCGTTATACTTCTTCCAATGTTTGTAACGAACTCAATAGGAATGGGTGATCCATTCTTCTGTAAATACATTTGTCCGCAAGGCGTTTTGGAAGGAGCTATACCTCTCTCACTTGGAAATGCTGCTATACGGTCTGCACTGGGAACGCTTTTTTCTTTTAAATGCGTTATTCTAATCACAGTTGTTGTGTTAAGTGTTATATTTTACAGACCCTTCTGTAAATGGATTTGTCCTCTTGGAGCAATCTATTCATTGTTTAATAAGGTAAGCTTTCTTTCGATCAAAGTTGAGAACAGCAAATGCGTCGGATGCGGCCAATGTTCAACGGCATGCAAAATGGATGTCGATGTGTGTAAAACTTCAGACCATCCGGAATGCATACGATGCGGAGCCTGTATAAAGGCTTGTCCGAAAGATGCCATCCACTATGAGTTTATGGGTAACCATTCATCTTAATACTATTATTTAAAGGAGCAATTATTCATGAAAACAAAAAGAACATTTATTTCTATTTTTACACTCTGCGTAGCATTATTACTTACAGCATGCAACGGAAACGGAACTTCAGACACTGAAAATTCTCAGAATACCCAGACTGAATCCAGCACAGACTCTTCTGACGATTCCAATACGAAACTGGATGATTTGTATCAGCAGGAAAACCAGCTCTTTGCAGATCATAAAGATGTATGGGATAAAGCATTTGGCATGATGAATAAAAGCGCTGCTGATCCAAACGGAAATTATGCGGATTATCTGGCTGACACAGTTGAATCAAACAAAGATTCTTTTACAGATGACGAACTGAAAATACTTACAGATGATATTGAAACGATACGAAAAATCGAGGAACAGATCGCAGAACTCGAAAAGAAAAATGCCGCATCAGATAGCCAGAAAAACACTTCCGACGATGCATCTCCTTTTAAGAATTTTTCCGGCAAAGATTATGATGGCAATTCTGTTGATGAAAGCCTGTTTTCCAAAAATGCAGTAACTGTCGTTAATTTCTGGTTTACCGTCTGCAAACCTTGTGTTGCTGAGCTGTCTAAGCTTAACGAATTGAACGATGCCATTAAGGAAATGGGAGGCGAAGTAATAGGCATCAACACCGAAACCTTCGACGAAAATAAATCTGCCATTAAAGAAGCAGCATCCATTCTCGAAAGTCAGGGTGCCAAATATCGCAATCTCTCCATTGACTCTACTTCAGATGCAGGCAAATACGCCTCCGGTATTATGGCATTTCCTACAACAATACTAGTTGACAGAAACGGTAATATTGTGGGTGATCCTATGCTCGGTGGAATTGATAACCAGGATAACTATGATACTTTGATGAAACAGATTCAATCTGTAATTGATGCAGATAATACGAATAAATAATAGAGAAAAAGGAGCTGTCGTGATGATATGCTCCCTTCTAGGTAGACAAGTGAAATAATAAAAACTTGTCACTTAGGAGGGAGCATATTTTATGTCTAAAAGAAAAGTATCTGTTGAGGATAAGATATATGCTGTAAATCTATATCTGGAGGGAAAAGAAAGCCAACGGCGAATTGCCGATATGTTTGCTGTAAGTCTCGCATCTGTCCAACAATGGATTCAAAACTATGAATCTATTCTCTACAATGGACAGTCCGTTTTCAATGCAGATGGTATCACTTAATCGGCGAACCGCCTTGGTGCTGCCCCAAAAGTTTCGGAATTTCCGGTCATATTCTAAGCTGACCGATGACCAGATAATGTGATTATGAATGTGCGACTTGTCTATGTGAGTACAGACCACAAAGGCATGATTGCCTTTGGTAAATCGCTTGGCAAATTCCACACCCAGCCGGTTAGCTTCTTCCGGAGTAATCTCGCCGGGGCGGAAGAAACTCTGCATCCGCAGTCCGGCTGTCACACGCATAGCTGGTAATGAGCTTGCCGTTATCTGTTTTCTGTGAGTTTGCTACATAGTCGATGATGTCACTGATCGCCCGACTTTCTGTGCGGCCTTTGCCGACATGAAGCGGTATGATTCTTGTAGTTGCCATAAAAAGCCATCCTCTCAAAATATTTTCTATGAACTCTTTGTGCCTATCGTTGAAATAAACTCTCCTTATGGGTATAATATAAAGAAACTACCAATACCTCAAAGGAGGGATTTTATGATAGAACAGCTAATTGCTGAAGCAACCGAATGTGATTTCAAAGTTGCACTTGAAATAAAGAAACCCAAAAGCTGGTTAAAAAGTGTCAGTTCCTTTTCTAATGGAATCGGCGGAACTCTGTTTTTCGGAATCTCTGATGACCGGAAACCTATTGGCTTGTCCGATGTTCAAAAGGATGCTGAGGCGATCAGCCGCTTAATCAAAGAACGAATCACACCATTACCTCAGTTTATCTTAAAACCATTACAGGAAGATGGTAAAAATCTATTAGCTCTGGAGGTTTCTCCCGGCCGCAGCACCCCATATTATTACAAGGCAGACGGCGTGATGGAAGCATATATCCGTGTTGGAAATGAAAGCGTAATTGCCCCTGATTACATTGTGAATGAACTGATCTTAAAGGGAACCAATCAGTCCTTTGATACCCTAACAACAGACGCGGTAAAAAAGGATTACAGCTTTACACTTCTGGAAGCAACCTATCTGGAACGGACCGGTCTCCGCTTTGAGCCATTCGATTATGTTTCCTTTGGTTTGACTGATAAAAATGGACTCCTGACCAATGCCGGAAAACTCATGACCGATCAGCACACGGTTTATAACTCCCGTATGTTCTGTACCCGGTGGAATGGCTTGGAAAAAGGCTCTATCTTTGATGATGCGCTGGACGATAAAGAATATGAGGGAAATTTGATTTATTTACTGAACAGCGGCAGTGAATTTATTCGCAATAATTCCAAAGTCCGTTTTGTCAAAAAGGCACAGTATCGTGTAGACAAGCCGGATTATGCTGAACGAGCTGTGACAGAGGCTCTTGTCAATGCGCTTATCCATCGTGATTATATTGTGCTTGGCAGCGAAATCCATATTGATATGTTTGATGATCGGGTGGAAATCACATCTCCGGGCGGTATGTTTGGCGGCGGCTCAATTCAGGAATACGATATTTACAGTATCCGTTCCATGCGACGAAACCCTGTGATTGCTGACCTGTTCCACCGCATGAAGTACATGGAACGCCGTGGAAGTGGCCTACGCAAAATCGTCAGTGAAACCGAAAAGCTACCTGGATATACAGCGACATATAAGCCTGAATTTACCTCAACAGCAACAGATTTCAGAGTCATCTTGAAAAATGTAAACTACAACATGTGCGGTGCTTCCGTACATGATGCCGCACATGATACAGCACATGATACATCTGTGATCAGCAAGCAAAACTTGCTATTGGAATTTTGTGCAGATCCTAAAAGTCGAGATGAAATGCAAGCATATATTGATGTTTCCAGCCGTTCTCACTTCAGCAAATATTACCTCAAGCCTTTATTATCTTCTGGTAAACTTGAAATGATGTTTCCAGACAAACCCAAAAGCAAAAAACAGAAATACACTACCGTTCATTCCAAATAACCAAGAAGCAGGGCATTGGGTCTCATTTCCCATTGTCCTGCTTCTTTTCATTCCAGATTATATTCGCATCATTTACCCATACATCCAATCCTGTATCGCAAATTTCAAACTCTGCACCTTTCCCAGCAGCCAGATCGCAGCCAGCGGCAGCCCCATCGGACTAATCAAAAATGCCATCAACAACAAAATAAACCCGTTCTGCGGAGAATATATAATCAACACTGCCACACCTAACAAAGCAAGAATCATGCTGATAAGCCCCAGAACCAGACCGGATACATAAACCAGGCCAAGACATATCCAGACAAAAAGTGCTTCTGGAAATAGAAAAAGCACCCAGTTATTTATTACTGAGTGCCTGCATTAGAATCATATTTAATTGTTCAGATTTGGTCAGATTATGCCAAACCCTCTAGCAAAAAATCCGGTGTCTGAGAGTGCCAAAATCACCTTCAAAAATACCCCCGAAATTGCTCTCTGGTTGTCCTATTTTTTAACCACTAAGGCCGTTTTTTGACCCCATTTTTGCCGGTTGTCCTATATTTAACCACTAAAAATTGGGTGAAAACGGCTCTCGTTTGGTCAAACTATATCAGCTCGTTTAGGTATAAGAAAACCCCGGAAAACCTTGATTTTCCGGGGTTTTTGAACCATTTTGATATAGTCTGAGCAGTCGATTATCGTTTGCATAATTCCGACCCTTGAAAAATAAGGCTTTTCAAGGATTTTGTCAGTTACCCGTGTGTTACTCAAACTCCTCGGAGAGTTCTCCCGTTGTTTTATTATAACACACCCGTCCGGAACTTACACCTCAATGATGCGAACATGCTCCGGCTGACCGGACAGGAAAATTCCGTCGATAGTCTCAAGCATTTTCTTTCCCTCTACTGTGTGAATTGCCTTGATATAATACGACTGTCCTCTCACTGCACGTCCGCAGATGCTTTCATTGCCCCATGATGCAGAACGACGGAGATTCAGAGCACCATCACAATCAACGATCGCTCTTGTAGTCTTTTCCGGATAGATTGTGTCAGAATCGGACACCTGTTCCTCTGTTTTTCTTTCATCGTCTCCGGATGTCTCCTGCCCTGCTGCATCGTCTCCATCACCGGAGGTCTGCTGTCCGTTCTCCTGCTCGCTATTTGCCCCATTCTGCCCGTTTTCCGGTTCTACTGGTGTATTTCCTCCAGTGCCTCCGTTTTCGTCGTCTGTGGACGCTCCTGCGTTGCCCTGCTGCCCCTCTGCATCCTTTTCATCGGTGAGGGTTGTTGCTGCTTTGAGTTCCTCTGCGGTCATCGTGCCGACCTTGTTCCCGTCTGCATTGTAGGTGTTCACGCTACCGTCGGGATTTGTCTCCAGTGCTCCCTCCGGAACATTGTCCGTGAGTGAGCCGATGACGTTTCCGTTTTCATCCCACACAACCAGTTCCTCGTTTTTTGCTGCCGCTTTCAACGCTCCCTCGATTGTCTTGTATTCCTTGCAGTCCTCTTTTTTGAACTCCGTTCCTTTGCCTAAATAGTATAACATGTTTTCGCCCTCCTCTGCTACTTTTTGAGATATTTGCTCGACGCAAATCCCACCACGTTTTTATATGCTACATACAACCACTTCACTCCGGACACATCCGTGTAATATCCATAACACTGACACGTCTCTCCGCTCTGCATTGTCGTCAAGACTTTCTTGTCTTTTCCTGTTCCTGCCCCCGACCGTAGATTCAACGCTCCTGCTCCCGTTACCTTGTACGTTCCTGCAAGGCTCTTGTTGAACCCTTTTGCGGTCTCCAGTTTCATGTTGCTATTGATTGGAACTGTCTGCGATGCACCTCCTCCGGATGCCTTTGCTCCATTGGTGAGGTTCGTCGCCACATGAGCACCATCGTTCAACAGAATGTCGCCCTCAAGCAAATACGCATCTGATGTCAGATATTTTTTATCTGTCAGCACCTCGAATCCTGCTGCCTTGAGTGCTGCCCGCAGGTTTCCGGTATAACATGCAGTGCTCACATTTTTCAGTTTCTCATTTTTCAGTCTATATCCTGCACCTTTTACGATTGCAGCAACACCGGACGAACAGTCAGCCTCGCACGGAACTGTGATTTGAGCAGGGTCGAAATTTGAATCCGCAAGGTTCGTCCAAAATGTTCCCCTGTGCGACTGACAATATCCGACCATATTGTTGACTGCTGCTGCCTTTGCCATCTGTGCAATGAGTTTTCTCGTTGCTGCATCCGGATGACGGAGAACGCATTTCCACGGTCTGTTATACCAGTTTATAACCTGCCACTCTGTTCCCGTCTGATCTCCGGCTTTTCCTCCGGAATATTTTCCTCTCTCGTCGTGTCCGCAATTTGAAATCATTTCTTTTCCTCCTTTTGTTTCTTATCTCCGGAATCATCTATCACTGACATAATGAATATAAAAGCCAGTATGAACGGAACTCCTATCCATATCACCGCCACCAATACCGACAAAATGAAAAATGTCAGTTTGACCATGATTCTGTCCTGTTTCGTTTCCTGTTCCTCGTAGTATTCCGGAAACAACTCTTTTTCCCGCTCCTCTTTTTCGGACTGCCTTTCAAGCATCCAAAAAATAACAAACGTCAAAACGAATGTAACTGCTGCCCCGATGATGTACACCGTCACCATCGTGCTCCAGTGCTGTGACATGAAAATCTCAATTTCACTCACTGCCCTCACCTGCCTCGTTCGCAATGAGTTTCTGCACCGCCTCATTGCTGTCAAGCATCGTTCTCATTTGCTCAAGAGCCTCATCCACCATCATGCTGAACATGTCGAATGTGATGACCTTTGCAAGCCACTCAAACCTTGCCACAAACATGTCGTACACATACCGGAGTTTGAGTTTTCCTGTTCCTGCTCCCAGTTCCTTTTCTGCTTTTGTCACCGCATACAAGAGCCACTCTCTGACCTTGTTCAACTGCTTATCAGATGGCATTTTCACAAAAGAATAAATTGCGTACCCGATAGAGCCTCCCACTGCTGCTATTGCCACGATAACAAACCAATTTTCAACGATGAATTTCATCCCTGCACCTCCTCATTATTGTCTGCATTGATGTCATCCGGTTCGTTCTCGTGCTGTTTTCCTGTATCTTTCTTTGTAACCGTCTTTACTGACTTAATGAGTGCCATCGCACCGCCCTCCACTGACAGGAATCGAAATACATTCTCTGTCAATGTTGATGGTTCAGCACCCACTCTCACAAACACTATAATCGCCACAACTGTGTAGATAAATGCTGCAAGAATCATACAGATAACAACACGATTCATGAACTGACCGGAGACTTTGTTTTTCCGCTTTGCTGCCCGCTGTTCTATCCGGTACAATTTTCTTTTATGCCGGAAATACATGCGACGCTCTGCGTTCGTCATCCTGCTTTTGTTCACTTGTTGCCTCCTTTATGTGGTTGATTCTTGCCTGTTCCCGCCCTCCTGTTATTGGTCGGTCTTAATGTTCAAATTCATCCCGTCCAGTCTCTTGTGATACGATTTCAATGACTGCTCAACTATGAGAACCCTGTCGTGTAAATCCTGCACCTCTGCCCGTGTCTCTTTGTAGTCACGTTTGATGTCTTTGACATCGTCGGCAATGTTCTCCAGTTTTGTCATCATGAGTGTGTTCGCTGTCGCACGTTCCTCCGTCTCCTGCTCTGCATCCTTTTTGTCATTCCGCTTTTTATTGGAAATCCCGAAAAAGATTGCAAATGCGACGGAAATCCCGCTCAACAACAATGAGAGTTCAATCGTCACTCGGCTGCTCCTTTCCGAACGCTCCCACGTCGTCGGTGTCGCAGTATCGTCTCATGTGGTACTCAAGGACATCCAGTTTCCCGTCTGCCTCATTGACCATGTTCCGGAGTTCCTCTTTGACCCCCTCCTCCACTTTTGAGCGTTCAATCATTTCTTGCTGCTTTTTCACGATTCCGGACAACTCCTCCGTTATCTCGCACAACCGTGATATTATTTCAAGCGGTGTCATTTTGCCTCACCACCGGAATATTTTTCTCCCGTGATGTATTCATATTCCTCCGCTGAAATACTTCCTTTTGTGACACGCTCTGCGATCTGTTCCTCGGTGAGAGTGCCTTTCTTGTACATTCTTTTCAGACTTTCGACAAGCATTTTCATATTAAATCAACCCCTCCTCAATCAACTGTTGTGTGTATTCGTCGATGACTGCATCTTTCTGAAACTGTGTCACGGATTCAACGATTCCTGTTGTGTTGGATGCAACAACCTCCTGCATGAGCGTCAATCTGTCATATTCCTCCCGTGACATTTCACGCTCCTCTCGCTGCCATCCGGTGATTTTCTTTCCGTCTGCATCCTCTTTCGTTGCTTTCTTGATATTGCGTCTCTGATATACCGTTGTCGGTGACGCTGTTGTGTCGAACTCCTCCGGCTGTTCTGCCTCCGTTCCGAACACTTCTCTCCATTCTTTCATGTTTTTCTCGCTCCTTTCGCTTTGAATGTTTGCTAACTATTTTCTTTAATTTCTTAACATTCACATAAGGCTTGACCCTTTGCAGGTACATGTCGTATGTGTCTGTATTGCTCAAGTAACCCATGTATGACAGAATTGCGGTTGCATCGTACCATGTGATTTTCTCTTTCTTTGCGACACGGTTGACTTTCCGTGTGCAACTCAACATGATGCTTTCCCGCAGAATCGTCTTGTCGTGATAGAACTGGAATCCCATGAAATCGAGTGGTCTCCCTTTTCTCTTTCCGGTCTTTTTCTCTGTGTAATCGAACCGGAACACCTGCCAGTTTCCTTTCATCTGCAAGTTGAACTTTTCTCTCAAGAATCTCTCAATCTCCTGCTGCAGCCTGTGGAGTTCCTTTTTGTTCTTTCCGAACACCACCATATCATCCATATACCGGATATAATGCACCGCTTTCAACTGTTCTTTGATGAAATGGTCGAGAGGCTGCAACATGAAATTTGACAACCACTGCGATGTGTAAAACCCTAAAGGCAACCCGACCTCGCTCCCGTCAATTATCAGTTCGAGGATGTACAACATTCTCTCGTCTCTGATTTTCTTCTTGAGCCACGCTTTCAAGACATCATGGTCAACACTCTCGAAAAAGTGTCGAATATCCATCTTGAGAACATATTTGCAGTTCTTTTTGTCTCGCTGAATCCACCTCTCGATGTGCTTTTTCCCATAATGAGCACCCCTGTTCGGTACGCTCCCACACGAGAACTCATACATCCCTTTCATGAAAATGTCATAACACGCAGAGACGACAATGTGGTGAATCACCTGCTCATAATTGTATCGAGGTTTCTCAATCATTCTCACTTTTCTGCTCGTTCCCTCGTTGATGCAGACTTTCCCGTGTCTTGATGGTTTCCATGCCTTTTCCGGATGCGGTACGTCGTACCCCTCCGGTGCAGTGTTCTCAAGTTGCTCGACGACGTTCTTGACATGTCTCTGAATGTTGGTCGGCTCTAATATCACCGCAACGTCCGGACGCTCTGTCTTGCCCTTTGCTGCTTTATGAAATTTTTGCTCAACATTGCTATGTTCTAACATAGGCTTGTACAGGTTATTGACGGATTTCTTTCCCATCTTTCTTATCACCTCAAGGTCTTTCTGATATTCTTACTCGACCCTGCCTGCATCGGTATCATTTCCACTGGTTAGGTGTATTTCAACACCCTGCGGTGTAGGAAAAAGGTGTGCTTTTGGTTAAATGCTCCATAATTTGATAAGATTGGCTCGCCACGATGCCCGTGGACACGTGCGTCGCAGGGGTGATCACATGCCAGCACGACAAACCGCACTTCGACCCGTTGCCACGGTTGCCACCGAACAGGGCAAGGACGCACACCGATTCCCCTGTCATGTCAAGGTCATCTTTTTGTCATGTCGGAGATTCTATCACAATTTTTTCTGTTTGTGTCGGATGTGCCTCCCGTTTCCATCATCGTGGAAAATCCTTGTCATACCGGACACCTCGGAGGGTAAACCCTCCGAACCTCCCTTTTTATTGCGGGGGAGTATCTCCCCCGTTCCCCCTCGCTGCTTACGCAGCAGCAACAGGCGGTTTACAAGAAAGGCTCGCCACGAAGCCCGTGGACACGCGCGTCGCAGGGGTGTTCACATCCCAGTACGACAAACCGCACCTCGACCCGCCGCCACGGTAGCCACCGAACAGGGCAACTGCAACGATCGTATTGTTGAACCATAACCCATCACATTCGTATGTGGTCTCACTTCCGGATGCAACGGTCGGGATTCTTCCGATGTCGGATGCCATTTCCATTCTTGAACAGTAGCCTCCGGATGTTCCGGACGGTGTCAGTCCTGTGTTTGTGTACCCCGCACCTGTTGAGTTGTACGGAGGAACTGCTTTCACATGATACACTCCGTTGATAAGCAGCAGACCTCTCAAACGTTTCCAGTAGTTCGCAAAGAAGTTCTCGCAGTAAAATACTTTGACTGCCTGTGTGGTCGATGTATAACCGAAAAACTGTCCTTTTCCGTTGAGTGTTCCGGTCTGCAAGAAATTGTCGGACTGACTGTTTCCGTTTCCAAACTTGCCTTGTGAGTTGGTGCTGCATGTAATCATCGTACACATTTCATACATGAGGTTGATTTCAGAAAATGACTGTTTATCCCATCTGTCACCGTTCTGCTTTGCTGCTGTCGTCTCCTGCTCGTCTGTCATGGACGCTGTCGGTGTGAGACCGGAGAGTGAACGCATCCTGTTGTTGACAACCGAACCCTCGTACATCGGGAAATATGTCACAGGCAGGACATTTCCGTCTGCGTCGGTGTGTGCGTATGCTTTGTATGTGTCATCGTACTGCTCCTCACAGAACACAACAAAATGATAATTGTTCTGTGTCCATCTCTTGACCCAAATCAGAGGAATCTCGGACATTGCATTTCCACCGTATGATGTTTTTGTGATGTCCGATGCTCCTCCGTTCAGCTTGAGAGCATGGTTTTCATGATTCAGTTCATAGTCAACCGTTCCGTCAGTTCTTACCATGACCGGACGGTTTTTCTTTACGAACCAAATATCTCCCCAGTCTCCATAATCGAACCCGCCTCCTGCGAAATTCATTCCTGCGGGTGTCATTCCAACCGCATCATAAAGATATTTGACACGGGTTGCCGGATTGCTGTCGAGGAGGTTGATTCTCATTCCGTATCTTTTCGGTTTTGCTTTTGCGTCCTCGATAATTTTCTTTGTGTTGGAAAGAATCTCCTGCGACGTGGATTCTTTCGCCATGAATATTCTGTCTCCTGCTGCCATTATTCACTTGCCTCCTTTGTGATTTCCTCAAAATACAACGTACCGTTTGAGATACCCATTCGATACTTGATTTGTGTCGCATCGTCCTCCAGTTCGACAGTCGTTGCCAGTGCTTTCATTTCTGCAAGCAACTCCGTTCCCTTTTTGACCATGTCGTCATAGTACGTTTTTGCATCTTTGTCCATTCCGGTCTTGATTTCTCTGACCTCCTCGATGTCAAATGCGACAGGGAGGCTCATGAACTCGGTCGAACCGTTACCGATTCGGATGATTCTGTGACCGCTTGTCGTGGTTTCGAGACCCAGTTCTCCATCATCGAGAACCCTCTTGCTCTCCGTCCACTCTGCGGTCGTTCCCTTTTTCAGAGTGATTGTTGCTGTTGCCATTCTTTTTCACCTCTTTCTCAAATTGTGTGTGACGTTCCTGCGATATACTTGTCATAATCGGTCGTGAACGGTGTTCCTCCCTTGACAAGCAGGAGGTCGGTTGATTTTGGTGTTCCTCCATCCACATTGATGTTGATGTCCGTCTCAAGTTCTCTGATGCGTTCATAATAGTCTTTGACTGCTGCCAGTATCGCATCAAGACCGGACTGACTGATGATGATTTTGTTTGCCTCCTCGGTCGCTGTCAGACATTTCTTTGTCTGCTCGATTGCTGCCTCCATCGCCTCGACGCATTTTGCGATCGCCTTTGCGGTGTCATCCTCTCTCCGGCTCTCTTTGATTTCTCTTGCCTTTTCAGCAGCCTCTCTCAACCGCTCCTGTGCCTGTCTGACCGCCTCTGCTGCATCAATGGTGTTCTGTGTGTCCTGTGCGATTTGCAGAGCCTCTCTCGCTGCTGCAATGGTGTTCTCCAGTCTTGTGTATTCTCCGGAGTGAATGATTTCCGATTCATCCCGCTGTGACGGAAAAATCTCCATCTCAAACGTCGCACTCGTCAGCAATGCACCATTTTGATACAACTGCACCTCACACAATGCTGTTCCGTGAACCTGCAACATGCCTCTTGTGAGAGGAATGAGAGCCTCATTTCCGGACTTTTCTCCATCGTTGTGAACGTGTGTCTTGTCCGGTTTGGTCATGTTGATAATGACCTCCACATTGTCCGGTATCTCATACACGACACCGTCCTCCATGAGCGTCACTCCGATGTACCGTGTTCCCATATCCATCTGTTTCGCTGCAACTGCAAAATGCTGTGTGTCTCCATACAAATCCACTTTGATGTGTCTAATGATTTCCAATTTTCTCACCTCCTCATGACAATTCTTGCTCGGTTCTCTGAACCTCCTCGAATGACAGTCTTGTGTTTGCCAGTTCGACCTTGTTCTTTTCTTTCGTCAACGGGTATTCATAGAATTTCACAATCCTGTGGCTCTCACGGATTCCCGTTGACTTGGAGATCAGCAGCACCGTGTCTCCCAGTGCTATACTGAACACCTCTTTGTACTGTTCTTTTTTCTCCTCGTCCTGCACTGCCTCAACAAGATTGATGATTTCTGCTGTGTACGACCTGTATGGTTTGGAAAGTTCGTCCAGTTTCGCCTCCGCATCCTCTTTCAGTGATTCCGCATCCGTGTATCTTTCATCTTTCCACGTCATCGTTTTCACTTTCTTTGAATACTGGTGATTCTCAACATAATTTTTCCCGTCGATATTCAGCATCAATCCATCTTTCCCTATCGGAATGAGCCTTGTTGCAAAGTCGTATGAGTTTGACTGCACCTGCAACCGCTTGAGATTCAGACGTTCAATGAAATATGCTCCTCTGTCCTCTCCGCATTTCTCATATACCGAAATTCCCTTGTTCAGAGAATCGAACACCATCTCGCATCTATACGTTGTGATTGCCTGTTGAGCGACATCCCATGCAGAACAGTTCTGCTCTATCCGGATTGTTCTCTTTTTGGAAACATCGCACCGGATGACTTTCCATCCAGTTCCGTCGATTGCCTCTGTCAGACATTCATCGACCGTCTTTTCCACAGTCTCAAATCCCTGCGGATATTGTTTGCCCTCCAGTTCCTCGACGTTCAATGTTCCGGTGCATTTGTACCATTCCCCGCTCGGCTCGACCTGCTTGATAACAAATTCGTCCGTGTCGGTTCTGATATATCCCTCCTCTTTGATGTCCGCTGCATACCTGTTTGTCTTTCGGAACTCGAATGTGATTTCCTTATCTCCGGTCTTGAGAGTGCTTGTGATGCACGTTTCTTTTATTCCGGATAAAATACACACCTTTTCGTGTGAATCATTGTACAAATCCATCAGACTGCCTCCTATAACCACATAGGTTTATACTGCAATGTGACAAGTGCGTTATTGTCAGAGAAAATGAGATGATGTTCCTTTTCCTGCCCTGTTGTGAGATACGGAAATTCCATCAATGACACATCCTTGAACTTGTTCTCTCCGTCCATCGTTGCGAATCCTGTTTCTCCGTCAATGATGACGGTTGCTCCTCTCGGAATCGTGTCGATAATAATTTCACCGCAGGAAAGACCGTTGATTCTTAACTGCTCAATGTACTCCGTTGCTGTGATTGTCAGTCTGCACGGTGTCGCCCTGTTTCCCTGTGCCTCAAATATTGCCTCATACGCTCCCTGCCAGTTCAAACTCACTTCGTCGCTGAACCAATACCCCGTGAATTTGAACTCTGCTGTGTACCGTGTTTTCGTTATTGTCTTGCTCAACGAGTTCCCCGTCATATATGCCTTAAAATGGCGACTGTACCCGTCCAGTGTAAGGACAACACCTTTCTGCAACTCTGCATTGAAATCACTGACATGTTTTTGAACCTCGTCTCTGTCTTTTCCTCTGAACAGGACTGTCACTGTCAGTCCGGACAATGGTGTGTATGTTTCGGATTCCGACGGTATCAATGCCCCGTCGAACATCTCCACCGTCACCCCCGTCTGTGGAGGCTCGAAATCAACTGTCAACTGCTTTGCATCGAATGACCGAATGTCTATGCTGTCAATTTTCATGTCCTCACCTCCGTTTTTTTGTTGCTATTGCAAGATTATCACTGACCTTTTCGGTCGTTCTGCTTGCCACTTCGTCTCCGTCAATATAGTTGTGAACCTCGATAAAAGCGTTCACATTCTGATTGATCGCTTTCAGCTTTCGGTCAAGCATTGAGTTCAATTCTGTGTAGAACTCTGCAAGTGGCAAGATTGCCTCTGCTCCTGCCTCTCCTCCGACCATGAGCCTCGTTCCATTCATTCCGAACACTGTCGGACTTGTCATGATTCCTCCTGTTTTGTACCATTCAACACCGAATGACGGTACAGATGGAGGGTTCAGACTGAACGAACCGGATATACTAAAATGTGGCATTTTCAAATGTGGCAATGACCACTCAAAATTGAAAAATCCCTTGATTCTGTCGATAGCATTTGAGACCGCTGTCTTTGCGGATTCCATCTTTTCGCTGAATTTTGCTCGTATGCTCTCCATGACTGAACCGACCGTTGAAAGAGCACCGTTCAATTTTGTCGAGAAAGATGACTTAATGCTGTCGAGTTTTCCACCTGTCAACGTGTTCGCTGTGGACATGAGTGAGTTCATCGTGTCCTTGATGCCCGTGAATGTAGCCGACACAATTCCTTTCATGCCCCCGCCTTTTTCGTTATAGGCAGATTTCATATTTTCCAGTTTTGTGGAAACATTGGTCTTTGCGGTCTCCATGAGATTCGTCGCTGTGTCCTTGATGTTTGTAAACCTCGTTGACCATCCCTGTTTTACGCTCTCGACCTTGTTTGTAAAATCGTTCTTGAGTGACAGGAGTTTGTTGCTCGCATCTGTGTTCCACTGCTGCATCGTCGTTGAAATCGTCGATTTCATGTGAGACCATCCGGTTGACACATAGGACTGTATTCCGGAAATCTTCGTCGTGAAATCGGTTCTGATTTCCGTCAGTTTATTTGATGCGTTTGTTTTCCACTCGGTCATCTTGGATGTGACCGTCGTTTTCATATTCTCCCAACCCTCGGAGACTTTCGTCTTGATTTCCGATGTCTTTTCAGAGAATTTTGTCTTGATTTCTGTCAGTTTTCCTCCCGACAGATTATCAACGAACGTGAATCCGGCTGTGTAATAGCCTTTGATTCCCTCCCATCCTGCTGCAACTACTCCTTTAATACCGCCCCCGTTTTCCTCATAGGCGGTTTTCATGTTCCCCAGTTTCTCCTTTGCGGTGTCAACTGCTGCCCCCATGAACTTTGTGACAGTATTTTTCACCGCTGAAAACGTCTTTGTCGCTGCTTGTCCGACTGCACTATTCGCAACCGAATCTTTTATCTCGTTCACCTTATTCGTGACCGCCTCTTTTGCTTTCGAGAACGCTCCCGTTATGGTTTCCTTGATTGCGTTGAATTTCTCCTTGACGTTACTCCACAACTCGGATAATTTTTCTTTGACCTTATCCCAGTTTTTATATAAAGCGATTCCTGCTGCGATCAGTCCTGCAATCAGTGTCACAATTAAAATAATCGGACACAGATTCATGACTGCATTGAGGGCGGTCTGTGCCACCGTCATTCCTCCAGTCACTCCTGTCGCTGTCGCTGTTGCTGCGGTATGTGCTGCCTCCGCTGCTGCCCCTGCTGTGTCTGCTGCTGTTCCTGCTGCGGTTGCTGCTGTCTTGGCTGTTATCTTTGCGATGATTCCTCCGACAAACGATGCAAACTGTTGACCTGTTTTCACCGTCGTCGATATTCCCTGTGCTACTTTTCCGAATCCGATTGCTAAAGGACCCACCGCAGCCACCACAAGACCGACCTTGATGATTGTCTGCTGTTGCCCCTCGTCAAGAGAGGTGAACCACTTTGTCAGTTCTTGAATCTTTGTCGTCACCTTTTCGATGACTGGTGCTGCTGCGGTCTGTGCTGTTGTCGCCAGTGTTGACAATGCCAGTTTTGCATTGTTCATCGCTATTGTTGCATTATCAATCGGGTCGAGTGTTCCGTTGTATGTGTCCTCGACCGTCGTTCCATATTCCGACATTGAGGATGACAGGCTTGTGAGGTCAATTCTGTTCTCTCGGATTGCTGTCGCCATTTCAGCAGCACCCTTTTTTCCGAACAGTTCTGTCGCAATCTGTAAAGCCTCTGTGTCCGTCTTTGCGTTCTTAATGCTGCCGATTGTCTCCTCCAGTGCGACATCCATCGACTTTCCCTCGGCTGTTGCGTTCTGCAATGCCTTTTTCAGTCCTGCCAGTGCTGTCGTAGAATCAACACCGTTCGCATCGAATTGAGCCATCAAATTGATTGCTTGTGGTAATGACAACCCCATCTCTTTGAACGCTGAATTGTTATCCAGTACATAACTTTCGAGTTTGTCAACGGAAATTCCTGTCTCCTGTGCTTTTGATGTCAGCAATCCCAACAGATTCCCCGTCTGTGATGTGTCTATGTTCCACGCTTTCATGATTTTGTCCACTTGGTCAACAGACTGTGTCACATTCGTTCCGTTTATGCTCGAAAACTGAATGAATTGCGTTGACAGGCTCTCCAGTTCCTCTCCTGTCGAATGAAATCTCGTGTTTACTTCACCGATAGCCTCTCCGACCGTTGACATGTCCTCCGGCATACTTCCGAAAACATTGTCCGCAGATGCGGTCAATCCCTCCAGTGCCTCTCCGGTCGCTCCGGTCTTTGTCACTATCGTGTCATATCCCTCGTCGAGTTCCTTGAACGCTGCGATTGATGCTGCTCCTATTGCAGCAATTCCCGCAGAAACGACGGACATTTTCTTTCCGAAACTCTCCATCTTTTGTCCTGCTTTGTCACAACCGCTTGCAAATTCATTCAGTTTATGATTTTTCAGTTCCTTGTTTACTTTTTCGAGTTCAGATTCCATCTCGACGAGTGATGCTTTTGATGCGTTCGTCTTTGTGGTCTGATTTGCAAGAGCAGTCTCCGTCTTTCCGATTGCTGTCTCGTTTGCCTTAAATTCCTGCTCCAGTTTGTCGAGTTCCTCTTTCAGTGCCTTTGACTGCTCTGAATTTGCTCCGGTCGCCTTTGTTGAATCCTCATAGGCTTTCTTTGCTGCCTCGACCTTTGTTTTCAATTCCTCCTGCTTTGTCTTTTGGTCTGAAAGTTTCTGTGTGAGTTTTGCTTGTTGCTCACTGTTTAATTGAACGATATTCTTTTGCAGAGTGATTTTTTGAGTGAGGCTCTCGGCTTTCGCCTTGAGTTGGTCTGCTGCCGAACCGAACGCTTTTGCTTGCGTCTGTGCCAGTTTGAACTCACTGGATAACACTTTCATCTGTGACGCAGCGGATTTCATTTGTGACTGATAATCAGACGAATTTGCTGAAATCTTCACGCTTGTATGTGCCATCGGTTCTCCTCCTCTCTGTGTTATGTGTTCTCGTTCACCGTTTCAAGTTCAAATTTCAGATATTTCAGCAGTTCAATGATATTTTCTTTCATGCACTGCCCGTATGATTCCCGCATGAGCCGAATCGCAATTTTTGTCACACGGTCAACGATTTCTCCGCATATCTTCCATGTGTTCTGTTCTTCCTGCTCCTCGTCCTCATACCCATTCTCACGGTCATATTCGTCGAACGCAGATGTCTCTCTTTCGATTGGCTCTGTCTCGACAATGTTCAGCAACGCATCGGAAACAATATCCTGCATGATGAAATGAATCCCCTTTGATGCTGTCAGAAATTCAATGACATCCACCTCACCCAGTTCATCGAGAGACATCCTGTTTCCGAATATCTCTTGAATAATTCTTTTGTTGAAAAACAGTGCATCCGTTATTTTGTCCGAACCGTTTTTCTCCATGAGTGCAGCATATTTCTTGTACTGCTCAACCGTTATGTTATTGATGAATACTTTTCCTGTGCTGCAAGTGATTGTTATTTCCGGAATCACTTGCCACTCTGAAAATTTTTCATCATCTTGTCCATTCTCTTGTTCATTTCCTCTGCGATTCCCATGTCAATCATGTTGAACTCGATGACGATTCCTGCTGCATCCAGTCCGCTCTCTGCGTCCTTTAACTCGTCAACCGTGAACTGATTTCCGTATGCTTTGCAGATGAACAACATCATCGCCTCAATTTCCTGTCGTGAGTATCTTTTTGACGCTCTCTCGGATGTCGCAGCGTCAATCTGTTCTGCAAGTTCGAGATATTCCATGTATGTGTCCGCAGACATTTTCTCCATTTTGAACTCTTTATGATTCACGATAATTTTTCTATTCATTGAATTATCCTCCTGTTATATCCTCTCTTGTTTTACGCTGCTGCGTCCGGTGCTTCCTGCACTTTTGAGAACCAGTCTTTGATTGCTGTTGCTGCATCCGTGTCCTCTGCTACAAGGTTGGATTCATCAACAGATACCTCATACAGATTGTCGATGCTACGCTCGTAGAAACTGCCCTTGATGCTCTTGGTTGTAGGTGACAGTTTTCCCTCTTTAGTGCTTGCCTCCTCGCTGATACCCTCTGCAAACTTTCCGACATAAAGCCACTTGAACTCATATTTCCCGTTGAGTTTTCTTTCTCTCCATCCGACAGCGACCTCCGGTGCTCTGTCGTCAGATGACTTTCTCAAGAATCCTTTCTCGTACAACTGCCCGAACAGAATCACTCTGTCCTGCGGTGCAAGAGCATTGATCTCCAGTTCGACATCTGTTCCCTCGTATGAGGTGATGACCTCCTCGGTGTTATCGTCGGAGTAGATTTTCTCACTTGTCCACTTTTCATCAATTTTCGCTTTGATTGCCCTCGCTAATTTCACCGGAGTTCCGGCTGTGTATGCTGTTGCAGTATTGCTCTGCACCAGTGCGATGTAGAAATCTTTCAGACCGCAAGTTCTACTCCTTACAATCTGCTGTGTGGTTTCATTTACCTGTGTTACTGTTTCGCTCATGATTTTTCCTCGCTTTCATAATATTTTGTGAATCGCTGTGCTTTCATATAGATTCCATCTTCCGGTTTTGAATCGTCTCCGTTTCTCCCCTCGAATGAGAACCCATTCTCTTTCATGAGAGACTTGATTTCCCTTGCCAGTTCCACCTCGTCCTCCTTTGAGAAAATGGTGATTTGCAAGGAAAGTGTCACTCCCTCCGCATCATCATCCGAAAAATTGTCATCGGTTTCGCCCAAATCCCACAATGTCACATGACATTTGTTGAGGTCTTTGTCATACCACCCCTGCATCACGGTGATTCCTCTGTCCTCTATCGGCTTGAGTGCGTCTGATGCGTCTTTTATAATGTCCGGACTGCTGTCCATGCTTATCACCCCACTGTCCTGTCTAAATACGCTTGATATTCCTGTTCTGCTATCTTTTGCAGTTCTGCATCTGCCTCCCTGCCTGTTGCATATATGAACTCTTGTGGCGGTCTGTAAATCGTTCCCCAGTTAATAAAACGGACGTAGAAATGACCGCCCTCGTCCTGTGTGTTCTTTTCCCATCCGACATCTGCTGTCGCTCCCGTACCGTTCACCTTTACTTTCCCGATAGGGATTTCATCTGCTGCATGTGCGGACACGGATGATTTTGAACCGAACCCTCGCCCACTTTTTTTGATGTCCTTTGACTTTGGGATTTTTCCGGACATGATTCTCTGTACAACTGGTTCACCTTTTTCAGCGATCGTTTTATTTACCTGTGCAATATCTTCATCCGATGCAGCACTTTCAAACGCTTTCACCAGTTCCTCCAGTCCTTTGAACTCCATGTCAATTTTCATGTCCTCACCTCCGTGTCAGAATGTGACACCTATGCAACCGCACGACATTTCACAAGCACCCATCCGTTATCTGTGAACATCGGTGATGCGTCATAGATGTCGAATCGTGTTCCGTCATACTCTGCATAGAACTCTTTCATTTTCTTTCTGACCTCTTTCATCCGCTTGCAATTCCGAACCTTGAAAACAATGGTGTTCTCAAGACCTGCTTGCAGTGCTGTGTATTTCTCATTTGTTCCCAAACTCTGAACATCGCACCAACACTCATAAAACACCTCTGTTGTCGGTTCTTTCCTGCCCGCCTTGATTTCTGTGGTCACTCTGATTATTTTCACCCGTCCGGTCATTCACTGCTCCCTCCATACTTTTCATTGAGTAGCATGGTTGAGACCGCATTTGTGAGTTGCTGTGTACCGTTCTGATACTTCTCCCTGTGGTCGTACAATTCCTTGACGAAAGAATATACAAGCAATCTCTGACGGGCGGTCAAATTGTATGGGTCGAAATTCGGAATCAGTTCCATCAACTCCTCTGATGCAATCGCCTCAACCATAGTCTCGACAATGTCCTTGTCGTCGTCATAGTCGATGTGATTGTATTTCATGCAGTCCTCAACCAGTTTGTCTCTATACTCTTTCTTTTCCTCGTCCGTCATTTCATTCACCTGCTTTCAATCACAGGGCGGGTGTTCCCGCCCTGCTGCATTTCTTATCCCTGCACAACTTCCGTGATGTTGCCTTTGATGATTGCTCCATCATCAACAGGCTGCACGTCAAAACGGTCACGAACCTTGATTCCGGTCATGTCTTTCTCCCACAAACCTGCTGCCTTGTCGTTCATGTCGATGGTGATGACATTTCTGTCAAATAATGTGATAGCCTCTTTTAAGTCGCCCATATACACAGGATGCTTGTATGCGGACACCTTTGCATCGACTGTCGTTTCCTGCTCCTGTCCTTTGCAAGTTACAACATACTTTCCTTTCACGACTTTCCATGCTGTCACGCCGGACGTTGCGGATGCGTCGATTGCTGTGGTTGTTCCGTCGATTGCTAATTTGCTGCCGGAGATTGTGAACGCAGGTGAGTACACAGGTTCAGATTTCACAGTCCTGTTTGACACCTTGACAATCGGATATTTACCGAACAACATCATCTGTGTCGGCTGTGTAGGATTCGGCTGCAAAATATACTTTCCGTCCTTATCCTTTAACTTGTCGAGGTAGTTGTACCCGTTCTGATTTGCGATGACCATTGCTCCTGTTGTAATAGCAGGGTCGAGACCCACGTTGAACACGTCCTTGAGACTGTCGATTGTGGAAATCACAACCTCTTTCCCCTTTGTCATCTCGTCCGCAACCTTGAGAATCATCGCATTTCTCGTCGCCTTTGTTTTCTTGGCAATCCACTTGTTGATGTATGCCATGACATTGGCTGCGGTGTCCTCAAACAGTTCTGCGGTGATTTTTAAGATGCCACCCTTTTTCTTGATTGCATACACAATCTTTTTGAACTTCGGCTCATCCATGTCGGGGAAATCTGCCTCCTCGTCCACATTATCAAACGGGGTGGAATCTGCATCGACCTCAATGTTTCTCGAACCGCTCTTTGTGGTTACTCCCTCAACATTGACATACTGCTCCAGATTATCCTCTGAACGTCTTAACTCGATGATGTCTGTTCTGATGTCCTCCGGAACGGTGACACCGATACCCATTTCATCATCGTCTCCCTTTGTGGTGTCTGTGCTTAACGCATCCTTGTACACCTTGACATCTCCCTCGTCCGGTTCTCTCTTTAAGAATCCACACTTGACGATATTGACGAACGCTTTCACGAGGTTTTTCTTGTCCGCTTTTCCCCCGATGGTCTTTGCTGCTCCCGTCGCCACCTTGCCCTCGATCTCCTCATGTTCCTCCTCGTCCAAATCAAACAGGAGGTCAAACTTTTCCTGTAACTCTTTGAGTTCATCTTTTGCCTCTCTTGCCTTGTCGAGTTTTCCATCTTTCACAAGGCTCTTGACCTCATTCTTTTTGTCGTTGATTGCTTTCAACAGTTTCTGCATTTCCTTGTTCATGAATCATGTCCTCTCTTTCTTAAATTCCATACATGTCGAGGTCTGCAAGAATATCCTGCTTTTCTGCCTCGATTCTCTGTTTCTCTGCCTCTGCTGCTGCGTTGTTCCTGTTCTCCAGTTCTGCAAGCACCGCATTGACAATGTCCTTTGTGTCCGTTCCTTTGATGTTCTCCGGAACGTGACTGTATTTTTCAAAATAGTCGGATGCACATGCTGCGACTGCTGCCTTGTCATCAATCTCAACGTCGAAATACTCTGCCAGTTCCGCACCGCTGAACCACTTTTCTTTCGCCATGAAAGACTTGATTTTGTCTCTTGTCACACCCTCTTTCATGTGTTCCTCGTAGACATCAAGAATTGAATCTTCGCATAAATCAAGTTGTTTGATGACCTCTTTGAAATCATCTGCGTTTCCCCATGCCATACATAAAGGCTTGTGAATCATTGCTTGTGCTCCTGTTGCAAAATGCAATTCATCACATGCGAACATGATGACTGATGCGATAGATGCTGCCATTCCGTCAACATATCCGACCTTGTGTCCGGAGTATCGTTTCAACTGGTTATAGATTGCCAGTCCTGCGAATACATCCCCGCCACCGGAATTGAAATAGATGTCAATGTCCTCGTAGCCATCTAACTGATTGAGAAAATCTGCAATGTCCTGCGGACATCTGTCCTCCTCGTACCACATGGATTCCCATGTCGCTGATACAATGTCACCGTAGAAATACAAGGAACATCTGCTCTGTTCCTCGTCCTGCTCTAAATCTAAATAGCCGACATTTTCAACTTTTCCGCTGCGTTTATTTTTCTTTGTGAAATCAAAACGTCTTTTCTTTGCCATGATTATTCACCTCCCTCCTGTTCATCCTCGTCCTCTGCCTCGTCGGTTTCGTCCGGTTGGTCTGTGTCCGGCTGCTCTGTGTCCGGCTCTGTTTCTTCCGGTTGCTCCGGTTTCTCGGTTTCATCCGGTTCGGATGCACCTTTCAAATATGCTGCTCCCGCCATTGTTAGCGGAACGATACTGCCATTCGCAAGTAATGTGTCGCCACCCTCTCCATCGGGCAGGTCAAGTTTACGTCGTGCCTCATTCGGTTTCATAATTGAGCCACTGACACCATTTTTCAGATATTCCATTTGTGTCTTTGAATCCGTTCGGAAAAGAACTTTTTCGTTATATTTGTAATAAAAACCGTCATCCTGTTCCTCGTCTGTCAGCATTTTGTAGTTGATTTCCTCCTCGTACTGCTTTATAACAAACAACTCGGTGTCAACATAAAATGACAACTGCTGCAATTCGCTGTTCGCATAGGATGACTTTGAATAGTCGTTGATTTGATTCGGTTTCACACCGAACGCTGCTGCGATCTGCAATGCAGTGTATTTTTTTAACTCAAAAAATTGTGAATCCGACAGCTTGATGTCAAGAGGTGTCAATTTCATCCCTAAAGGTACGGGGATGATTTTTCCTGTGTTTCTCGCTCCGCTGCCGAAATCCTCAAACGATTTCACGAGTGCCTCTTTTGCTTTATCATTCAACTCTCCCGTGTATTCAAGCGTCGCTTTCGCTGTCAATCCGCTTTCATACAAGCTGTTCATGTACCTCTGTGATGCCGATGCTCCGGAGATTGTGTCACGGAGAATCTGCTGCACTGGTAAACCTGTCACACCGTCAAAACTGAATGATGTTTTGAAGTGCATGACCTCACTCGTGTCAAATACATACTGACTTCCGGATGTCGGGTCTGTGTAGACATACCACAAGCGTCCTTTTCCTGCGAATATGCCTGCATCATCCACAACAATCTGAACACAATTCGACTGCATCACCCACAGGTCAAGAATTTTGACCTCTCCTCCGTATTTCTTCCGGATGAATTTCTTTCTCATGTACACATAAGCGTTCCCGTAGTGATTGCGGTTGATTTCCACTGTGTTCCAAAATACCGTCGGTGTCATGAACGGGTTCGGTCTCTTGGTCAGCAGTCTCGACGTGTCCGTCTGTTCTGCCTCAATGATTCCTTTGTCCGTTCTCTGATAATATTTGATAGGCATTTTCGCAAGAGTTTCCGACAGCATCTTGAGACATGTGAAATATGTCACCTCTGATGTTGTCTTTCTCCTCCTGCTCAAACCCATACTCTCAAGGAATGACGGTGAGTTGAGCGTCATCACCCCGCCTGTCAGTTCCGTTGAATCACTGACCTCCGGTGCAGTTTCACCTTTCCACCAGTTCATCAAACTGTTTGCTATTTTTCTAAATGGGTTCATTCTTTCTCACCGCCTTTCCCCATGTATTTCTCATACATTTCAAGCCATTCATTCACAACCTCATTTGTGTCCGGCTTATACTCCTCTTTCATTGCTGCTTTCCATGCGTCAATGATTGCGTCAATCGGGTCGATTCTGTCCTCGTCGAGTGCCTTGTCGATTTTGATTTCACCGTAACTGTTCGAGATAGTCTTTGCGTTTGCAATCGACCACGTCAGCAGTTCATCGAACGGAACAACCTTTCCTTTTCCGACTTCTGTTCCCTCAATCACGACGTTTCCTGCTTTTATCTCCAGTCTGAAATCAACTGTTGCGTCATTGAGTTCCTTTGCTGTCTGTGTAATTGCCACAGAATCGAATCCCAGTGCCTCAAGGTCTGACAGGAACGCAGATGCGTTGTGTGGGTCATAACACACAAGTTGAGGTTTCAAATCATTCTGTTTGATTAAATCCTCAAGGTACTTGATGATGTACTTGTAATCTGTCTTTATTCCTCCCAGTGTCTCCGTGACTGTCACGAGACCTTTTGAAATCCATACATCATACGGAACTTTGTCCGTCTTGATATGCTCGTCCACTCTGCTCGCAGGTATGAATGAGTGAGTATGCACAAAATACTTTTTCACACCGTCAACCATGTACGGGATGACGATTGCGATGGATGTCAAGTCGCCTCCGGACGACAGGTCAACTCCGACATAGCATTTTGAGCCTCTGAAATCCTTGAGCGTTCGCAATGCTGCACATCGTTTCCAGTCTTTAATGTCCTTGATGTACAGTGCGTTTGACCACTGCATCCACATGTTTAACTGCTTAACGAGGAAATCTCGCAAATCCTCCCCGCCCATATCACGGGCAGTATTCGCAACCGGAACGAGATTCTCCAGTGCATCCTCGTCATATTCGAGAATCGGGTTTGCTTTTATCCAGTTCTCCTTTTTGTATAGGTCATCCGCTGTGTCCAACTGTGCTATATACACGAACTGACTGTCGTTCTCAAACACACCTTTCAGCAGATTGCAGCAATACTCATATAACTTGTAGCAAGGCGATTTCAAATCGAACCCCGCTGTCGTTATGACGGAGATCAGTGCGGATTTTAATTTCTTGATACCTCCCTCAAGCAGTTTGTACATCTGATTTGTCTTGTGAGCGTGGTATTCGTCAACGATTCCCAAATATGCACGGTGTCCGTCCAGTGACTTGGTATCTCCGGATAATGCCTTGATTTCCGAATGGGTACAGAGACAATCTATCGTGTGATTATGCTCATGCACCTTGAACCACTCCGACAAATCCTCGTCGGAATTGATGAATTTTACAATTTCATCAAAAACAATGTTCGCTTGGTCTTGTTTTGTCGCAGTACAAAAGATTTTTCCGTATTTGTACCCGTCAAAATTGCCATAGTAACACGCTAAAATACCATTGATGAACGACTTTCCGTTCTGTCTGCCTAACTGTACATAGGACGTTCTGAACCGTCTGTGACCCTTTTCTTTTGTCCTCCACCCATTCAGAGACCCTAAAATGAAACACTGGAACGGGTACGCTGTCACATTTTCCTGTTCGTCACCCTCTGCGATTGTCAATTCTTCCGCAAAATTGATGATTTCCTCGGACTTTTCAACGTCGAAATAATATTTGTATGGTGCTGCTTTCGCTTTTTCGAGGTCGTCAAGATGCCTTTGACATGCCAGTCTGACATATTCACCTGCAATGATGACACCTGCAACGACATCAAGAGCGTATTGTGTGCAACGGTCGGTCACTGTTGCCCCTGCTGCCATTTATGAACTCGCATACTTGGCGAATTTGTTCTCCGGTTTTGTTTCCTTTGCTTTCGGAACTACCAACCGACACCGACTGCTGACCGTCATTCCGAAATCCGATGCCCCCTGCCGACATTGTTTCATGCAGCGGTCTTGTATAATCATGAGACGCTCCCTCTCACCGTTCACAACCTCCCGTGTTCCGACCTGTACACGTTCCTGTTCTCCTGTGTCCGGATTCTCTCGCATCTCATAGACCGGAACATCGACCATCAACGGAGTTTCTCTGATTTTGTCCGTTATCTCGATGTATTGGTCTTGTGCAATCAGTAATCTCGCCAGTGCATCACAATCCACATTCGCAATGAGTTTGATTGCAAGCAGTTCTTTTGACAATTTCCGGAATTTCTTCTTTTGTTCCGGTGTCAAATATGCCGGAGGCTTGACTTTGTCGTTTGGGGCGACCACCTCCGCATTTTTTCTCGCCTCAATCTCTGCTTTTGTGAGGTGTTTTTTTCCTTTCATGACCACCAAATCGGTCGGTTGTCTCTGTCCTGCCATGCAGCATCAACCCCCTTTCCGTCCAGTGTTCACGAGTTTCGTGTCACATTCTGACACCTTTTCGTCACTCCCCTGTGTCCTGATTTTCTCGTGGGGAGTTTTCTCCAAAGAAAAGAGGGGGTGCGACTAAGAAACGGTCACATAAAACTTTTTCATATCCCCCTGCCTCTTTGAAATGGTAATCAATCAGCGACCTCAACTGTGTCTGTGTTGCTTTCATGCTTGCATTGCTCTGTTTATATAGTGCTGTGATTGTGTTGTGTGTCCGATGGCTCAAGGGTATCAAGTTCAATGGGTTCAACCTCTGCTCCCAGTCCTCCTCAAGTTCTATGATGTGGTGGATGGGGTCTGAATCTTGCAGTGTTATCAACTGATGTTCAACATACAGAGCATATATATCCACATACTCATACACACTCATGATGACAGGTCTCAACTCCCGCCATTCCTTTGACAGATAGAACTCTGCTGCTCGTGGGTCTCTGCGTGTATTGTTATATGTCACATGCCTTGACTGCTGCCTTGCCTCGCACTGCTCACACATGGTCAATGCCTGTGGGATAAGGCGACCGCATCCCTTACATGCTTTCAATAACACACTGCTCACTCCTCTCTGTCCATCGGTCTCCTGCTGCCTCTCATGCCTTTCAAGAGGCGGGCATACATCGCACATGATAGTGTCCTGCTGCCCGCATATAACAGGAGGGCAAACAGGCAAGAAAAAAGCGACTGCATCTCTGCAATCGCTCACTCAACTGTTCACGTTATCATATTAGCACGTTTATATTTGCTTTTGTTCACCCACTTTTTACCCCCGAAATCACCCTCATTTCACCCCGTTTTCACTCTCATTTCACTCCGATTTTGTCATTTTCGATTGCTTTTGCACCGAATAATTTGATTGAGAGACGTTCTGTCATTGATCTGCACCACTTTTTCGGTGAGTTCTTTCCGCATCCTGTCTCCCTCACAATATCCTCGTATGACTTGCCTTTGATATATACTGCCTCAAGTGCGTCGTACTTGTACCCCTCACCTGCTGCCTCTGCATCCTCTTTCAGCGATGCAAGAGCCTTTTTCATGTGCTCGAACAGAATGACCGTCTCTGCCTTACACTCTCTGATGGACTGGAGGAACGCTTTCTCTGCCGAAATGTTATATCTTGATACATCGTCAATCTGTGATACTTCCGAAATTGCATCCTTGATATATCGCTCTATTTCCCGATAATTCTCAAGATATACCTGTGTTTTCTGAATTGCTGTCATTTCTTTTTCTGTCTCCACGTCGTTTTCCTCCTTTTGACCTTTTCAGAGGCAATCCATGATATTTCCTCCAATTATTCGACTTTTCCTGCCTCCTCAGTCTGTATATGCTCTCAAATGCGGTCAATGCCTCTTTTGCACTGATTCTCACTTTCAAAAGAGCATCTTGCAGGTTTTCTCCTCCTGCTGCCTTGATTTTCTCCGGATGCTCCGGAGATTCCGTCTTTTTCAAGACCGTTGCTGCCTCTGCTGCCTGTTCGATGATTTCAGACACCTCTTTCTCTGTCTTTCCCGCTGCCCGCAGTTTTGAAATGACGTTTTTCACCTTTTCCACGAATCCCATGTTTCCATCCTCCTCCGCACCTAATTGAAAGGGAGTTCTTCGTCGATTCCGTCCGGAATATTCATAAAACCGTCACCTGCATCCGAATACCCTCCGTTGTTCCCATCCTGCTGCCCTGCTGCTTTCTTACTCTCCGCAAATTCCTGTTCCTCGACAATCACGTCTGTGGTATAGACCTTTTGACCGTCTCTGTTCGTATATGACCCCGTCTGAATCCGTCCAGTGACAACCACTTTCGTTCCCTGCTTGAGATATTTTTCTGCGAACTCTCCATCTCGTCCAAACGCAACACAGGAAATGAAATCCGCTGACTGCTGCCCGTCTTTTGCTCCTCTGCGGTCAACCGCAAGTGTGTATCGTGCGATCGCCATTTCCTCCTGTGAATTATTCCTCGGTGAATATCTGACATTCGGGTCTCTCGTGAGACGACCCATCAAAATGACCTTGTTCATCCGTTTTCCCTCTCTTTCTGCAAAATATACTCATTCTGTGCTTTCTGCAATTCCGTGATGCCCTTTTTGAACTGTGCATCATCTCCATTCATGCAGATTTCAAACAATTCCTCGTATCTGTCAATATTCTCGGTGATGAACGCTGCCTCTGTCTTTGAGCGTCTCTGCGTGAGGAACATTCCTTTGATTGTCTCTCTCATGGTCTCGCAGTTCTGTCTCTCCTCCTCCGTTTCCGGAGGAGTTTCTTTCAGCATCTTATCAACAACCCTGTCCACCGCATCCGCAATCTGTTCTTTCCATCCGGATGACGCTTTTTCATCAATGAGTTGTGACTGGATGTCCTCGAACGATGCTCCCGCTGCTGCTCCCGTGATTCTGATGTCCTTTTTCCCTTTTGCTGCAATCAGAATCAAATCATCGTCATACGCTGCCATGTAATAGTCGAATTTTGCATTGAAATTCTCTTTCGGATTGATGATGACCTCCGGTTCACTGCTACCCTCTGTCTGAATCATTACACCGATATATTTCTGACCTGTTCCCTTTGCCTCGATGAATAATGCTTTTAATTGTCCTTTTTTCAATTTCCTGTTCCTCCCATAGTCAGCAGCCTCTCAAATAACTGCTCATATAGTGCCTTGAATGTGTCACGCTCGGTCTGAACTTTGATGATGTCCTCTGACTGTCTGCTTGCATCAACTTTCCTGTTCTCCTCGACATACACTGCTGCATCCTGTTCAATTTCTGCGATTCTGTCATCACATTCCTGCTGTAACATCTCAATTTCCCTTTTTAGGCTGTCGATTTCCTCCTGCTGCCTCTGTATCGTCTCATTGTACTGCTTTGATGATTTCCCGCCATTATCCAACTGCAAGGAAATCATGAGAGCGATGTCAATGTTTTTCATTTCCTGCTCTGATACCTGCCCGATATAGTTATTCACACGCTCGGTCGATACCGACGACACCTGTTCGCACAAAACTGTGGATATTCTTCCGGTGCTGCGGATAGTCACATGTGTCGGGAGGTCTGTTTTTGGCTGTGTCGTCATGTACACAACCTCAATCACTCCGGAGTGTTTGTTGTTCTCGTCATTACTGACCACGACTGCGGGTCTGTCTGCAAACTGCTCACTCCCGTTCGTCGCCCCCCCTCGTGCGATATAGAATATCTCTCCCCGTCTGATGTCATCCATTGTCTTTTCCTCCTTATTTCACCGTCATCATTCAGCATCCTCTTTCATGAGTGATGTTGCCATGATGCAATATCCGTCCTCAAGACCTGCAAACTCCTCAAGGATATATGTCACAAGCACTCTCACGGTGCGTCCTGTGTTCTTTCCGTCCTTGAACTCCATCATCTCAAGGATGTCGCCTTTTTTATAGTCTCTGTCATTCTTCCGGAGTTCAAATGTCTTTTCTCCGGATGCAACCTCCTCAAAAAATGTCGCTCCCAGTTTAATGTGATGCACTTTCTGACCGTTCTCCTGTGTGTCTGACGGGAGGTTGTTCATCTTCTGCTCCTCTGCCTGTTCACGGAGTTTCTTTTTTGTCTCACGGTCGATTGCATCCTGCTCCTCGTTATATCTCTGCTCCTCGGTCTTGTAAGCCTCTGCACGGTTCTTGTACTGGTCGCATGAGGTACATGTTCCGGTCTTTACGTTGCAAGTCTCGTATTCGGTGCAGGAATAGCAGATTGATGTGATTCCCTCCGGATGCGGTGTCTCATAATCGTCGCCCGCTCTCACTTCCGATGGGTTCATGCCGATTTCTGTCTCTGTGTCGGATTCTGACACCTGCTGCCCTGCTGCCTTTTCTGCTTTCATGTCTTTCACATCTTTGTGTGTGAGTTCTCCGGTCTCCGTGAATTTCCCCAGTGCCTCCCGCTGCTCGTCTGCTGTCATTCCGCTCAATTCATAAGCTGCGGAAAATGTGAGGCGTTCTCCCTTGAGTTCCTCTTTCCATTCCGGAATCAGATTGTTGTTGACTGCCTCAATTTGTGCAATCTTTGTTTTGCTCACATGCAGCATTGAGGAAATCACATCCCTCAATCGTCCGGATTGCAGGTCATATCCTTTGATTTTCTTTCCCGCTGCTTTCATGCGTTCAAGAGATGTCTTGAGGCGTGTTTCCTCCTCAATCATGTCGGAGGTTGTCTTTGTACGGTATGCGTTCGCAATTATGATTTCAACCTGCTCCTCGTCGTTATCCTGTGGCGTTGTCAATTTACTGGTTGCAAGTTCAAATTCTTTATATCCCTTTGATACAAGGTACTTGAGAGCCTCCCACCGTCTTTCACCTGCGACGATTCTGTATTCGCCTTTTTCGCACGGTGCATATACAAGTTCGAGGTTCTGTTTCAAACCGGACAGGAGGATGTCTCCTGCCAGTTCTTCGATGTCTGCAACACTATAAAAATTCATGTCGTTGCGGTACATCTTGAAAATCGAAATGTCCTTTGTGCGGAATCTCGCTCTCGGAGATTCGTCAATCCCTGCTTTGCTGTTCTTGTTGAGTGCGTCTTTCACGCTGAATCCTGCTGCCATCTGTTCACCCTCCTGTCATTACTCTGTGAGTTTCTGTTTTTTTGTCTCGGTACGTTCGACGTTGATTTCGCCCTTGCTGTTCTGCGAAATAGAGGCTTTCACGCCTCCGCGGAGGTTCAACGTGACCTTTGCCAGTCCTCCGGTGTAAATTTTCTCAACTGCTGCCTTGAGAATCTTCACAATTCCCTCTCCGCATCTCTTGTCCGGTGTTGCTGCCTCCCCGAACAGTGCAGCGACGTTCTGCATTGCCTTTTCTTTCCTCTGTTTCTCTTTCTGATACTCGACCGCATCTGTGCAGTTACATGTCATTGTTGCCTGTTCCTCTGCCTGTGCTGCTGTCAGTTCTTCGTCTGCCTCAATCTGCGTCATTTGACCGCAGAATCTGCATTTTGCCGTTTTCACGATGTTTCCCATGTGCTTTCCTCCTTTTTACTCGACAAATTGTTCGGCTTTGAATCTGTCTCCCATATCCATGAAATAATTGTATAAAAAATCTTTCTGATGTTTTGTCAGTGCTTTCATGTTTGTCACTATATATCCGGCATATCCGGACGGATTGTGAATCAGACAATATCCTTTGACCTCTGAAAGAAAATCACGCATGAGGTGTCCGATTTCATTGTCTCCGGATTCTTTCACCCATTTCCAATACTCATCCGTGAACCCTTTTCTTTCGCATATCTGTTCCGCTGATTCTTCATGCGTTCCGAACGGTGATTCCGTGAAAACGCCTGTCGGAGACAACCACCCGAACTCTTTCGTCTCGGTTTTCTGCTGTTCCTGCTCTTTTTGTGTTTGATTTGGCATTATTCCATTTTCAAAATCATTGAGGTGTTTTCTGAACTTTTCCATGTTCAACTCTCTCGCTGTGATTCCCTCATGCATCCCATACAATGTGAAAATAATATGCAAAACCTTTTTCAAAGGACTTGCATTTTCCCGAACCGTCAAGCATGATGCAGGTATCACACCCACCTCCGCTTATGTGGTGTTTGCAGGAGGCGTTGTTGCAGGTGATTTTCCTCTTTCCCACATTTACCCCTCCATTTCCTTGAGTAACTCATGCACAACGCATCTGTAATCTTGAGACACGATTCCACGCTTTGAAAATTTCGGGAGTGGCATCATTGCCGTTGTTGATTTTTCCGCAACGATGGAACGGCGAACCGGAGTGACAAACATGTCAAATCCGGAATCTGCTTTCAACCACTCCTCAACCTCAAGAGAGGTCTTGTTTTTCTGTCGCATGGTCATGAGTGCCTTGATTCTCAAATCCGGATTGATGTCTCTCAAGTCCTCAATCTGCTCCTCAAGGTTCTGCAATGCCTCGATTTCATATCCTCCAACTTTCACGGGTGCAATGATTAACTCTGCCGATATGAGGATATTTATGACCACCATGTCAAGCAGTCGACCACAATCACAAATGCAATAATCGTATGCGTCTGCTACCTCCTCCAACGCCTCACGCAATCGTGTGACTTGATTGTCCTCTGATATTGTCAATATTGGTTTACACTTTATTCTCAAGAATGTTCGACCTTATGCAGCCCCCTGCAGTGAAGCATAGTATTGCTGTCGTTTAACCA
>NZ_JAOQJV010000018.1:0-53583 GCF_025567415.1 Dorea ammoniilytica | reverse complement strand
GGATATCCTGATGACGAATATTTCTTTCTGAAGCTATTCGATATGAGCCGACAGAGCTACGAGAGGAATCGGAAATCCCACAAAATTTGTGATTGAGCCTTATTTATTCGCAACATATACAATTCCGAATGCTCCCGGTCCGATATGGCTGCCAATCGTCGGTCCGATCTCTCTGGTCTTAATCTTACCAAAATCCAACCCATTTTTCTGCAATGTCTGGATAAATGAAATACAGTTCTTCTTGTCCGCTGAATACAGAAAATATACCGAATAATTCTCATCCGGCATATCAGCCTCGACATATTTTATAATCTGGCGGAATACATTTTTATTACCACGCTGTTTTCCGCATACTGCTACCTTTCCTTCTTCATCAATGGTTATGATTGGTTTGATACCCGCCAGTCTTCCGATACTTGCTGCTGTCTTAGAGATCCGACCGCCTTTCTGCAAATATTCCAGCGTATCCAGTCCTGCAAAAAGACGTACTCTCGCTTTTAACTCATCCAACGCTTCTGCAATCTCTTTTGCACTCTTTCCCTGATCACGCATTCTGACTGCACGGTCTACTAACAACCGGATTCCAAGTGTGGCTGACTTGCTATCTACAATATATACGCCATCATGCTCTGCTATATCTTTCGCAATTGTGGCACTCTGCACTGTACCACTGAGCGCACCGGAAATCAGAATTGCTACAACGTCATCTCCATTCTCTTTTGCCTCTTCAAAACAATCTGCAAACTTTGCCGGAGACGGCTGTGATGTCTTAGGAAATTCTTTTTCATTCATCAGTTTCACAAAAAATTCTTCTTTCGTAAGATCTACTCCATCGATATACTGCTCATTTCCGAATGTTACAGTCATCGGAATACAGGTAATCTGTCTCTTCTCAATTTCTTTTGCCGAAAAATCAGCCGTAGAATCCACAATAATCTGAACCGCCATAATTATCCTCTTTTCTTAATCTGTTTTTATTATGAATATTAATCTCATTCAAAGCTTCTCTCAAAATAGATGTTGAAATATCAACATGACTATGCTACTATAGCAGATAGTTGTTGATAAATCAACTATTTTTAATGTGAAACGAGGAATTATTATGACCGATAGTTTTGAACTGCTAACCGGAGGTATAACCAGCGTCTATAAAAGCATACAGAAAATCAAGAAACTCTCAATGAGCGAAATCGGTCTGAAGGGTGTCCATGCCATGTGTATCTACTATTTATATACTACACCGGATGGTCTGACCGCCGCCGAGCTGTGCATTCGCTGCCGGGAAGACAAGGCTGCGATTTCCCGCATTCTGTCGGAGCTGGAAAGCTTTGAAATGATCACCTACCAACATTCAGGTCCGCAGGAAGGCAGAAAATACCGGGCAAAAGCTGTACTTACCGACAAAGGACGTGCCTACGCAGGTCAGGTCTCTGAACTGATCCGCCAGGCAGTAGATGCCGGACGCAATGGACTTACTATGGAAGAAACCAAGACATTTTACCGGGTACTCTATCACATTTCCGATAATCTGGAACAATTGATTTCTGTACTCGAAGAGAAAGGATAAGAAAACTCATGAATATATTTAAAAAAATATACTGCCGCGTATTTCAGACAGCATTCCGCCTGGCACTGCCAGTACTTCCTTATCGCAAACCGCAGATTGTAGGCAGTGTCCGGGAACTTCCGGATGTGATCCGCGGTAATCATGCCTCCTGTGTACTGATCGTTACAGACTCCTCTATTCGGAGTCTGGGACTGACCAAACGCCTGGAGCATACGTTAGAACGTGCCGCTATTCCATTTGTCATTTATGACGGAACTGTTGCGAATCCTACTACAATTAATGTGGCAGAAGCTCTGGAACTGTACCGCGATCATGCATGTGATGCGATCATTGGTTTCGGCGGAGGTTCCAGCATGGACTGCGCCAAGGCTGTTGGTGCCTGTATCGCCCGTCCGAAAAAAACACTGGCGCAGATGAAAGGCATCTTAAAAGTACGCAAAAAACTTCCGTTGCTCATTGCCATTCCAACGACCGCCGGAACCGGAAGCGAGACAACCCTCGCCGCTGTCATCACCGATGCTGAGACGCGGCACAAATATGCGATCAACGACTTTCCATTGATTCCAAGGTATGCCGTATTAGATCCGAAAGTGACTTTAAGCCTTCCACCGTCAATTACAGCAACAACCGGAATGGATGCTCTGACTCATGCCGTAGAAGCATATATTGGGCGCTCCACTACTTATCACACCAGACGGGATGCGTTGCACGCTGTACGACTGATCTTTGAAAATATTGATACAGTCTACGCTGATGGCAGAAACGTCAATGCACGTCGTGATATGCTTCACGCATCATTCTACGCCGGCTGTGCATTTACCAAATCCTACGTGGGTTATGTCCACGCTGTTGCCCATTCGCTTGGCGGTGAATACAATGTTCCGCATGGGCTGGCCAATGCAATAATCCTGCCAATGATACTGGAATCTTATGGTAAATGTATTCACAAAAAATTGCATAAACTTGCCATTGCCGCCGGCGTCGCTGATAAAAAAATGTCAGACGCTGAAGCTGCTGAATGTTTCATAAGCGCCATCAAAGATATGAAACACCGGTTTGACATTCCTGACACAATCCCGGAGATTAAACAGGAAGACATACCTCGTCTTGCCAGGTACGCAGACAAGGAGGCCAACCCATTATACCCGGTTCCGGTGCTGATGAACGCCTCAGAACTTGAACTATTTTATGAATCATTGATGCAAATAAACTAATTTATATTTTTTTATTGCGCAGAACCCTCTCTTCCTTTATAGTAGATAAATACGTGTATTGTATATTTATATCGTATATTAAGGAAGAGAGGGTTTATTTATGAGTAACAATTCACATCATCATAAGCGCGGCAGCTTTACTGGCTCGCTGGGCTTTGTTATGGCCGCAGCCGGAAGTGCTGTAGGTCTTGGAAATATTTGGCGTTTTCCTTATCTGGCAGCTAAGAATGGCGGAGGTACCTTCATCTTCGTATACATCATTCTTGCACTGACCTTTGGTTTTACCCTGCTGATCACGGAGATTTCCATGGGACGCAAGACCAAACAGGGACCGCTTACCGCTTACGGTATGCTGAACAAAAAATTCGCTCCGACCGGATTCCTGGCATGGATGGTGCCTGTCATCATTCTGCCTTACTACTGCACCATCGGTGGATGGGTACTCAAGTATCTGTTCGCATTCCTCACCGGAGACGCTATAAATACTGCAGCCGACGGCTATTTTACCGGTCATATTACCAGCCAGTGGTCACCGATTATCTGGATGATCATCTACATGGGATTGACTGCATTTGTTGTAATCAGCGGTGTTAACAAAGGTATTGAGAAATACAGCCGTATTCTGATGCCAATCCTGATCGTACTGATCATCGGTATTTCTTTCTTCTCACTGACACTGCATAGCACCGATGCAGATGGTATCACACGTACCGGATTAGAAGGACTTAAGATTTATCTGATACCGAACTTTGAAGGTATGACAATCAAAGGATTTTTCCTGCTTCTGATGGATGCTATCGGACAGTTGTTCTTCTCCATCAGCGTTGCCATGGGTATCATGATCACCTACGGTTCTTATGTAAAAGACGATGTTAACCTGATGTCATCCATTAATCAGATTGAATTCTTTGATACACTGGTTGCTCTCCTTGCAGGACTGATGATTATTCCGGCAATCTACACCTTCTCCGGTATCGAAGGTATGTCAGCCGGACCGGGACTGATGTTTGTATCCCTGCCAAAGGTATTTGCTGCTATGGGAAAAGTGGGTATCGCAATCGGTATCCTGTTCTTTGTAACCGTTACCTTTGCCGCGATCACATCATCTGTATCCGTCATGGAAGCGATCGTCTCCGGTCTGATGGATAAATGGAAGATTTCCCGTAACAAAAGTGTAGCCCTGTCACTGATCTACGCAATTGTCGTAGGTATCATCGTATGCCTTGGTTACAACGTATTCTACTTTGAACTTCCGCTGCCGAACGGATCTGTAGCCCAGGTTCTGGATGTACTGGATTACCTCAGCAACATGATCATGATGCCGATCGTTGCAATTTCAACCTGCATTATGGTTGGATGGGTACTGGGACCAGATACTATTATCAATGAAGTTACCAAGAGCGGTGCCAAGTTCAGCCGTAAAGGACTGTACATCGTTATGGTAAAATACGTAACCCCGATCCTGCTGTTCTTCTTATTACTGCAGTCTTTGGGCATTCTGTAAAAACGATTATAATCAAAAAAGGAAGACATCACAGTTTTCACTGTGATGTCTTCCTTTTTTCATGACCTTATACGCCCTCCAGAGTAAATGGAGGAATGAAGCTCTCTTCTGCTGTATCTCCTTCCTGGATATACGCGCATTCCACACCCAGATCTATGGCATAATCTACAAGCGCATCGTATTCCTTTTCCGTTACTTTTCTTCCAAGTTCCGGATATCTCACAGTATCCAGAGTATCTAACGGCGTATACTGATTCATCAGGCTCATATAGACAGAATCGCCGTAAGTCTCATAGAGATACTGCACAATCCTTTTCGCCGCCTTAAGTTCTCCCGGAAGCAACAAATGTCGTACGATCACACCCTTCTGAATCTTTCCGTTCTCATCAAATCTGCATGCGCCGGTCTGACGGTACATTTCACGAATCGCTTTTTTCACAGTTTCCGGATAATCCTCTGCTTTGGAATACCGCAATGCCTGCTCACTCTCCCAGTATTTAAAATCCGGCAGGTAGACATCGACCCATCCATCCAGCATACCAAGCGTCTCTTCCGACTCGTATCCTCCGGTATTGTATATAACCGGCAGATGTAATCCCCGAGCTTTGGCACATTTCAATGCCTCGATAATCTGCGGTACAAAATGTGTCGGCGTCACCAGATTGATATTATTTGCCCCCTTTTGCTGCAATTCCAAAAATATCTCTGCAAGCCTTGATATAGTAATCTCTTTCCCCGCTACGCTTCTTGACAGATCATAATTCTGACAGTACACACATCTGAGATTACAACCTGTAAAAAATACTGTCCCCGATCCTTCTTCTCCGGAGATGCAGGGTTCTTCCCACATATGTAAGGCGGCTCTCGCCACACGCAGATGATCCGTCTCCTGGCAGAATCCTTTTTCTCCATTATCCCGCATCACCATGCAGTGACGCGGACACAATACACATCCACTCATATTACTTTTTACAGCACTTCTTCATATATACAACACTGGCTGCCAGAGATACGATTACAACAACCAGATAAATCACAAATCCCATCTGTGTCTTCACACGCATGCTGACAGCAGATGCTGCACCGATCACAAGAAAAGCAACTCCATACCCTTTCTGTGCCTTCTTCATATCATACAGCTTATTCCGCTGAGCAGCATCCTTATCATTCAAAAGGACATCTCCTCTTCCCGTCAGCATCATAAATCCAACGATCAGACAGCCAATCGTAATAATCAGATCAAATGTTTCCATACTTTTCATCCTTTCATCTCATAATTCCGTAATATTTTCATGATACCTAATGCGCATTCATTTGTCAAATGATGCACTATTTACAATTAATTTGTCATTCAATTATTTTGATCATCAAATCTATTGACGTAGTATCGATTACCACTTATAATGTTTTTAGTTTCTAAATATTACAACTATGTGAAAGGAGATTCTCATGAATCCTATTATAATCGTCGCTGAGACCGGTTCTGATATCACACCGGAATTAGCCGCTAAATACAATATTACCTTAGTGCCGATGCACGTTACTTTTGACAACCATACTATGGATGACGGTTCTTTCCCGGTTCAGAAAATCTGTGATTATTATAAAGAAACCGGTAAGCTTCCAAGAACAAGCGGATGTTCCCCAGATGACTTCATGCTGGTATTTGATGCCATCCACACCGCGCATCCAGATGCCCAGATTCTTTATCTGGCTTATTCTGCTGTCACCACCTGCTCTTACCAAAGTGCTGTAATCGCATCTGAGGAACGGGATTATGTGACAATGTTAGATACCAAACAGGTATCCATCGGACAGGCAGCCATCGTAATCGCCATTGCAGAATTATTGCAGAAGAATCCGCAAATGACTCTTTCTGAAGCTGTGTCTGCTTCAAAAGCACTCTCTGCCCGCACCAAAATGTGCTTCCTTCCAGACAACCTGGAATTTTTGAAAGCAGGCGGTCGCGTCAGTAATGCTGTCTGCCTGGGAAGCCGTATTCTACACATCCATCCATGCATCGAAATCCAGGACGGTAAACTGGTTGCTACTAAAAAGTACCGTGGCAAAATGAAAAAAATTGCTCGACAGCTGATTTTGGACTATATAGAGAATTATAACCTTGACCGCAGTATTCTGTGGTTTGTCCGTACTGTCGGTCTCTCCGATGATGTACGAATAATTGCAGAAGAGACTGCAAAAGAATGTGGTTTTCAAAAGATTCAATGGCTGCAGGCGAATGGCGTTATCACAACTCATGGTGGACCAGCCGCCTTTGGATTGGCAGGATTTACAGAATAATAATTGCACATTGTTCCGAATAGGCGTAAACTGAATTTTATACATGATTTTAATCAAGGAGGATTCTTTTATGAGCTTAAATAATACGCCATCCGGTGAACGCATACATATTGGTCTGTTTGGAAGACGGAACGCCGGGAAATCCAGCATTATCAATGCAATCACCGGACAGAATCTGGCAATTGTCTCTGATATTGAAGGCACCACCACTGATCCTGTCATAAAGTCCATGGAACTGCTTCCTCTTGGTCCGGTTGTCATCATTGATACTCCGGGTCTGGATGATACAGGTGATCTGGGAGCCCTTCGTATCCGCAAAGCATACCAGATGTTGAACAAAACTGACATTGCCCTGCTAATCATCGACAGCAGTTCAGGCATCACAGATGAAGATCTGCGCATTTTGAAACAGATTCAGAAAAAGAATATTCCTTACTTGATAGTTCTGAATAAATGCGAACTAACCGAAGATCTTAATACCCTAACAAGTGCGCTCTCCGTCTGTCAGACAGATTCCGAGCATATCATTTCAGTAAGTGCTGAGAAAAAAATCCATATTCACGAATTAAAAGACCGCATCGCCAGTCTTGCCCCAAATCAGGATTCTGACCACAGAATCGTTGGCGACCTGATCCATCCGTCTGACTTCATCGTGCTGGTCGTGCCCGTAGATAAAGCTGCACCGAAAGGTCGTCTGATTCTTCCACAACAGCAGACCATCCGGGATATTCTGGATTCAAGAGCAGTATCCATCGTCGTTCAGGATACGGAATTAAAAGAGACCTTAGATTCTCTTGGACAAAAGCCTTCTCTCGTCATTACCGACAGTCAGGTCTTCGGTCACGTTGCCAAAGACACACCTCGTGACATACCGATGACTTCTTTCTCCATCCTTTTCGCCAGATACAAGGGCAATCTCAAAAGCCTGGTAAATGGTGCACAGGCAATTGACACGTTGGAAGACGGTGACAAAGTACTGATCTCCGAAGGCTGTACCCACCACAGACAATGCGGTGACATCGGCACGGAAAAGCTGCCGAACTGGCTGAAACAGCACACCGGAAAGAACCTCACTTATGAATTCACCAGTGGAACCGAATTTCCTCTGGAACTCGACCAGTATAAGCTGATCATCCACTGTGGAGGCTGCATGCTAAATGAACGTGAAGTGAAATATCGCATGAAATGCGCTGAGGATGCCGGCATTCCAATGACCAATTACGGAACAGCCATCGCTCATATGCATGGCATACTGGAGCGTAGTCTGGAGATATTTCCTGATCTGTAATATGGTGTTCTCTGATGACCACAAAAGGTTCTGGACATTAAGTCTCAGAACCTTTTTCATGTTGCACACTTTTTTATCTGTCATATGCATTGACATATACAAATTCTTCGTTTTCTCTCTCCATCTGATATCCTTCATCCAGAACTGCGTCTACAAAGTCCTGTCCGCCCGGTTCGATCGCCGTCAGATGCATTTCCAGTGCTTCTTCCACCTGCTGCACCGTCATATCATCTAGGAACACTTCTTCACCTGTACGCAGCATATTAGATGGAATCAGAAGTGTCTCACCAAGGTCCACACCCCGCTCCTTATATTCCAGCAGCTGTGTTACCAGGTCCTGTCCCGTGATCAGACCGGATACGGTAATCGTCTCTCCAAAGAAATCATTGCGGATTGCATATACATGAACCACAAGACCTGGATATAGCTTCGTCAGCCGCTCTGCAAACTGACAGATCGTCGGATACGTCAGCTTACCGGTAGCAATGGTCAGCGTACGTTCCATTGGTTTTCCTTCCAGATGCTTCACTGCCTCTTCAAACTCTTCGATAAAGAGACGCATCATGCCCACACCATTTTCCAGCTGAATGTATCCATCATATCGCTCTTCTTCCGGGAAATCCCGTTCAGCAGTAATATACCATTCATCACTGGCGTGAATAAAATGAAGTCCATACTCATTGTAGAACTTCTTCTGATAACTTTCAATCAGATCAATAACCTCTCCCGCTTCTTCCTTGGTATATAATTCCAACGGGTATAAACCATCCCGATATTTGGTGATACCGGCCGGAACAGCTGATACGCTTCGCATAAATGGAAGATACTTCGACAGATCCTCAATACTTCTTCTCAGTTCTTCCCCATCGTTAACGCCCTTACAGCATACAATCTGGCCATTCATCTCCACATGTCCTTCATACAGCTGATCCAGATATTTTAATTTATCACCTGCGAACCGATTGTGAAGCATCTTACAGCGAAGTTCCGGATTGGTACTCTGCACTGATATATTGATCGGCGCAAGCTGCATATGGATAATACGCTCTACATCTTTTTCTGTCATATTCGTAAGCGTGATATAATTTCCCTGCAGAAATGACAGTCTGGAATCGTCATCTTTAAAATACAAGGTCTCACGCATACCCGGAGGCATCTGATCGATAAAGCAGAAAATGCATTTATTACTGCAGGATCTGTAATCGCTCATCAGCCCATTGTCAAACTCGATTCCCAGATCATCATCGTAATCCTTATCAATCTCCAGTAGCCATTCTTCTCCATCTGCCTTGCGGATCAGTACTTCGATATAATCATCTTTTATATAGTAACGGTAATCAAATACATCTCCGATTTCCTGCTTATTAATCCGAAGCAGCACATCGCCCGGTTCAATTCCCATCTCCTCGGCAATTGAACCCGGATAGACTTCTTTGATCAAATGTTCCTTCTTCTTCAACTTATTCTCCTTGCTTAATCGCATTGATAATGCGGTTCACCAGTCCCACTCTGTGGAATGGTGTCATCAGATAAAATCCATCTGCAGCCCCACGCAGCGCTTCTGCAATATCCAGGCAAAGCGCTACTGCTGTATCCTCTGCCTCTTCACGGCTCATCTCTGGATCATATCGGTTCAGGATCTCATCATTCACATGAATGCCCGGCATCTCATTCTTCATAAATAGTGCATTTCTGTAGCTGACTAACGGCATCAGACCACAGATAATCTTCGCACCCGTCATCTCTTTCAGCTCGATCACTCTCTGTACATCTTCTTCTGAGAATATCGGCTGTGTCAGGAAATATGCACATCCTGCTTCCATCTTTTTACGCATTCTGCCGACAATTGCCCGGATATTATTACCCGCATAATTAAGCGCACCGCCATAATACACCGGCTGATCCGGGAATATCTCTTCATTCATGTGCTGCAGATATTCCATAAAACGGATAGAGTTTACATCAAATACACCGGTAATCTTGCCTCTGTTATCCGGTCCCACCGGATCTCCCGTGATCACAAGAAAATCGCGAATACCATTCGCATGCACACCCAATATCTCTGAGCGAAGACCGATCAGATTGCGGTCACGCATTGCCACATGTGGCATCACAGAAATGTCTGTCAGACGCTTTGCATAAACAGCCAAAAGTGCTGCATCTGCCCTGGATCTTGCCAATGGTGAATCCGATACCGTTATCATATCCACTCCATTTTCCTTTAATGCATAGACTCCCTTGCTGAATTTATCCATCTGCGCATCAAACGGCGCATCCAGTTCAACTACAAATACCTTCTCGCCACGTTCTAACTTGCTGATAAAATCAGTCGGTGCTGCATTACTTACACTCTCTCCATCCGCATTTTCCTCTACAACCTCTTTTGGTTGAGGTGCCTGTCCACCAAGTACTTTTTTCAATGCAGCAATATGTTCCGGTGTAGTACCACAACATCCACCTGCAATATTAATTCCCAGTGGGATCATGCGTTCCATCTGCTTCGCATAATACTCCGGATCATCCCCATAATGCATTCTGCCACGGAGCTCCTGCTGATATCCGGCATTCGGGAGCACACTTAATATACATTCCTTTGGAAATGTCTGCTTCTCCAACAGTTTCCGAAGATGTGCAGCACCTACGCCACAGTTAAACCCAAAGATATCGACTGTCTCCATCTGACACAACTTATCAATGATCTCTTTCATTCCAAATCCATACTGGGTATACCCGGATGGATTCAAAGAAAACTGAACGATCACGACGGACTCTTCACACTGACTCTTACAATATTCTGATAACGGCTGAACCCATTTTAATTCCAACATCGTCTCAAATACAAAAATGCGAATGCCTTCTGCCAGCATCGAATTTATAAGGAACTGATATTCCTTTATCGTATTCTCATCATCTTCTGTCACCGTCTGGCGGATCGGTCCGATCGATGCAGCAATTTCCACTTCACGACCGGATTCTGCTACCGCCTGTCTTGCACAGGCAATCGCTGCATGAATCGCTCTCTTACATTCCTCCCGCTTCGGAAACATCAGATGATTCACCGCAAAGGTATTCGTCCTGATCAGTTCTGCTCCTGCTTCAATGTATGCCTTATGTATTGCAGTAATCTCCTCCGGATGCACAAGATTCGCTTCCTCTGCCTCCAGTTCTGTACCATACTGCTGATTATAATAAGTGCCCATAGCACCATCCATCAATAAAATGTGATCTTTTATCTTGTCCAATAATCCCATAATGCTCTCCTCTTCTGTCACACTATATGTTATAATAACATACTTTCCACATTATCAAAAGGGCTATACACCATTTCGTGCACAGCCCATCTTACAACATTTTATCTTTTATCTGTTTTTCATTTTTCTGCGTCCGGTCCTCATCACCAGAAGCGTTCTCTGAAATTATTTTTATGAATCCTTTCCCTCTCCTGCAAAATATTCTTTTGTCATCTTCACTACCGTACCAGACAACAGGAATACTGCAATCAGGTTCGGGATCGCCATCAGTCCGTTAAATGTCTCCGCGATACTCCATAAAAGCCCCAACTCAACGGTAGCACCAAGAATCGCCACCAACGAATATGCCACCATAAATGGCTTAATTACCTTTGCGTCAAACAAAAACTCAATACATCTCGCCCCATACAATCCCCATCCGAGAATTGTAGAAAATGCGAAACAGCACATTGCCACTGCAGTAAAAACAGATACCCAGTTACCATATGTTGCTGTGAATCCTGCAATCGTAAGCTCCGCTCCTGCTGCTTCACCATACGGAACAGACACACCGCTACACAGGATAACTAATGCTGTCAGTGTACAGATCACGATAGTGTCTGCAAACACTTCAAAGATACCGAAAAGTCCCTGCTTTACAGGCTTCCTGGTATCTGCACAGGCGTGTGCAATGGAACCTGTACCAAGACCTGCCTCATTAGAAAAGATACCTCTGGATACACCTTTCTTCATACTTAAGAAGAAACTTCCGATCACACCACCGGTTACTGCTGATGGATGAAACGCACCTTCAAAGATTGAAGCAAATACAGCCGGGATATTCTGAAAATGAAATACAACAACGCCAAGTGCAAGCACGATATAAAGCACTGCCATAAATGGCACCAGACGCTCTGTAACCTGTCCAATCCTCTTCACCCCGCCAAGCAGGATCAAACCAACCAGGAACGTAATCGCAATACCAATAATCCAGTTCATTACAGGTACTGTATCTGTTGAAATCACATGATAATTCAAAAGTGCAGAATCAATTGCTGTCGTAATCGTATTCACCTGTGTGGCATTACCGGTTCCAAATACCGTCAGCACGCCAAATCCTGCGAACAGATACGCCAACCATCGCCAATTTTTCCCAAGTCCGTTTTTAATATAGTACATTGGACCACCGACAAGGTCTCCCTCTGCATTGCGCTCTCTGAAATGTACTGCCAGCGTAACCTCAAAAAATTTGGTACACATACCGAGAATCGCTGATATCCACATCCAGAACACCGCTCCTGGTCCTCCGATAGCAATCGCTCCGGCTACACCTGCAATATTACCGGTACCGACCGTTGCCGCAAGTGCTGTACAAACTGCCTGAAACGGCGTCAACGCTCCATCGGACGCCTCCTTTTTACGAAACATTCTTCCGATCGTCGTCTGAATCGCATATCCAAACTTACGGATCTGAAGAAATCTGGTACGTATACTCAAATACAGTCCCACACCAATGATACAAATCATTGCAGGAACTCCCCAGATAAAATCGTTGATCACACTGTTGATTGATTCAATTGTATGTAGCATCTTTTCAACCTCTTCCACTCTCATATAAACTATACATTCATTTTTTTGTTATCATAATAGCATACGAAAGTAGAAAAGTAAATTTAGTCTTTTAATTAACCAGTCTGATACTTTCTTAACTTTTCATAGATAAAAGAAAAGGTCATACGCTATTGTTCACGCACAACCTTTTCTTCTCATTCATTTAATTCTTCATCCGTAAGTATTCGCTGCAGATGCATTGCCAGATATCCGATCTCTACTTTTGAGAACTGACAACGCATATCTTTTCCAAGCTTCTCACAGATCTGTGCTGCCATCTGAAACTCTTCCGGAAACTTCTGTCCCATATAATCATTCATATCCAGCTTCAGTACTTCGCCGCTCATCTGTCTCGCTACCATATAACGGACATGATTCATCAGACGATTGTACGACAGGGACATGACATTCAGCTTCTTATCCAACACATTTTCCACATAAAACACACAGTCTCTGACCGCCTGCGCAATCTGCATTGCCTGGGATAATTCTTCTTTTTCGATCGCCGTATGGACATGAAGCGCAATATATCCCACTTCATGCTCATCCATATCAATACCCATTTTTTTCTTTAAAATCGGCACTACAGTCAGTGCCACTTTATATTCCGAATAAAACAGCAGGCGGATATCCTCTGTCAGCGGATTACTGATCGCCTCACCGGACTGGATACGTTTTACCGCATATTCAATATGATCTGCCATAGGAAATAATACGCTTTGATCAATCTTCCCAAAGACTCTCTCAGCTTCCTGCAACACCAGGTCTGCCACTTCCAGATATTCCGGTGGAATACTTCTGGCAAGCTTACTGGCACTGCCACGCCTGGTCGTCTCCTTCAGCGAATACATCGATACTTCATCTGGAAGCTCTACACGTTCCGTAACCTTCTTCCCAAATCCGATTCCTTTCCCCATGATCAGATATTCCTGGTGATCTTCTTCCTGGATTCCGATGATGGTATTGTGATTCAATACCTTGCTGATTCTGTACATCCGCTCTGCCCTCATTCTCTCCGGAGCTTCCTGTCTACTCGTAAATATTTACTGCAAACAGCGGTTCTCCCTTTTCAATCTCTCCTTCTTTCAACAGAGAAATCTTCTGATTGTCCGTCAATTCCGTACACAATATCGGTGACATCACTGACGGTGCATGTTCCTTCAGATAATCCAGATCCAGGCGCATGATCGGGTCTCCTTTTTTCAGCTTCGCACCCTGCTCTGTTAATATCTCAAATCCTTTTCCTTCTAGTTTTACCGTATCAATACCCACGTGAATCAATACGCTAATGCCGTTATCCATAGCATATCCTACTGCGTGCTTTGTGTCAAATATAAAAAGTACTTCTCCGTCTTCCGGGGCACACACAACCGGGTCTGTCGGAAGAACTGCTGCGCCGTCTCCCATCATGCGTTCTGCAAATGCTTCATCCGGCACTTCTGACAGATCTGCTGCCACACCTTTGATCGGGCTTCCTATTGTAATACTCTTTACAAGCTTCTTCTCATTTGTCTTCTCTTCTACAGCCTTTGTCTCTTCCGGAGTTACTTCATGAGTTGCCACATCGTCCTCGTCATCATTATCACCACATCTCTCCAGATAATCTTCCAGATCAGACTTAATCAGTGTAACTTTCGGTCCGTAAATAACCTGAACGCCTTCACCCTTACGTACCACGCCGGATGCACCGCTGGCTTTCAGTGTCTCTTCATTTACCAGAGACGGATCATAAACTGTGCAGCGAAGTCTCGTGATACAGCAATCTACATCAGAGATATTCTTCTTACCGCCAAGTCCTTTACAGATCATACGTGAGATAGTGTCATCTTTTTCGCCATTTTCAGAAGCACCTGCTCCACCATTCTTGCGGGCTTCCACATCACTTCTGCGATACAGTTTCACTTCTTCATCATCATTTCTTCCCGGTGTCTTCAGATCCATCTTGCGGATCATGAATCCAAACAGGAAATAATATACTACAAAATAAACTACACCTACAATTACGATCCAGATCCAGTTGGTCTTCGCATTACCCTGCAAAATACCAAACAGGAACATATCGATCAGTCCGCCGGAGAATGTCATACCTACACCAACTTTAAAGATATGCATCAGCATATAAGCAGCTCCGGCCAGTACACAGTGTACACCATACAAAGCCGGTGCCACAAAGAGGAATGTAAATTCCAAAGGTTCTGTGATACCTGTCAGCATAGATGTAAGCGCTGCAGATAATAACAGACCACCAACTACCTTTTTATTTTCCGGTTTTGCTGCTTTATACATAGCAAGTGCTGCTCCCGGAAGACCAAAAATCATCAGCGGGAATTTACCGGACATGAATCTTGTCGCTGATACTGCAAATTTTGTTGTAGATGGATCTGCTAACTGAGCAAAGAAAATGTTCTGTGCTCCTTCAATAACCTTACCGCCGACTTCCATAGTTCCGCCAAGTCCTGTCTGCCAGAATGGGAGGTAGAATACGTGATGAAGTCCAAACGGAATCAGCAGACGCTCCATGAATCCATATACCCAGGTTCCCGCATAACCGGAATTAAGTACCAGATTACCAACTGCATAGATACCGCTCTGAATTACCGGCCATACAAAGAACATCACAATACCGACACCTGTATACACCAATGCGGAGATAATCGGCACGAATCTTGTACCACCAAAGAATGACAGTACCTGTGGAAGCTGGATCTTGTAATATTTGTTATGGAGAGCTGCTACTCCAAGTCCTACCAGAATACCACCGAATACGCCCATCTGCAGGGATGTTATACCGCACACATCAGTCGTTGCACCGCTGAGCATCTTATCGGCACCACCATTCAGGTTGATCATTGCACTGATAGACGCATGCATAATGAAGAATGAGATTGCTGCTGCCAATGCCGCTACTTCTTTCTCCTTCTTCGCCATACCAATTGCCACACCCATTGCAAATATGATCGGTAAATTTGCGAATACAATATTACCTGCTTCTGACATTACCTCAAAAATCGCATGGAAGACTGTTCCAGGTCCCATCAATCCAATCAGATGATAGGTCTTCAGCATGGTTTCATTCGTAAAGGAACCGCCGAATCCTAACAGAAGTCCTGCCACCGGAAGGATAGCAATCGGGAGCATAAAACTGCGCCCTACTCGTTGCAACACGCCAAAAATTTTGTCTTTCATTTCTTTCTTCTCCTCACTTTCAGATGACTGAAATCTGTGAAGGCTGCCTGACTTTCTGCGCCCTGCGGATAGTCACTTTTTGGTACAAAAAAAGGCACTAACCCTACACAAATTCCGTTAAAATTTATGTATAGTTAATGCCTCGTTTTCACAAGTTACATACTATCTATTTGTTAAATTACCATACATAGTCTGACTTGTCAACACTTTTATCTGTGAAACAGACCTTTTTTTACATACGCTTCACTTGACACGGATACCAGTTCATATCCGGTTGGCTCGATAACTTTGCGAATCTGATCTTCCGGAAGTTCCTCTTCGCTGATGATCACGGTCTCATTCTTTGAATGAGAAGAATTCACTTTTTTCACTTTAAATGCATTGCGGATTGCTTCATTTACGTGAGATTCGCACATACCGCATGCCATACCGTTGATCTGTAATGTTGTTTTTACCATGATGTATTCCTCCTTACCGATAGCATCCAGATACTACTGGATCGAGGTTACTTTGTAATCCTGATCTTCTACTGTTTTCTTCAATACTTCATCCTGCACACCACTGTTCAGTGTTACCACTGCTGTGCCTGCTTCGTGGCTGACTTCTGCGCTGTCTACTTCTGCCAGTGCTTCCAATACCTTCTTCACTCTTGCCTCACAGTGTCCACACATCATACCTTCGATTTTCATTGTCTTTGTCATAGTAGTTCCTTCCTTTCCTGATTCCATTTCTGATTCTTCTTGAGAATCTGTATTCATTATTGTATCTTTTATTATTGCAGACTTGATCTTTTTATCCCTTGACGCATCATGCAGCCTGCAGAAGTTCAGCCGCAGTGCATTGGATACGACGCAGAAGCTTGACAGACTCATTGCCGCCGCTCCAAACATCGGATTCAACGTCAGTCCAAAGTGTACCCATGTCCCCGCTGCCAACGGTATGCCGATAATATTATAAATAAATGCCCAGAACAGGTTCTCGTGAATATTGCGGAGCGTTGCACGGCTCAGGCGGATTGCTGCCGCCACATCACGCAGCGAGCTCTTCATCAATACGACGTCTGCAGCATCGATTGCTACATCCGCTCCGGCACCGATTGCGATACCCATATCTGCTCTGGTAAGTGCCGGCGCATCATTGATACCGTCTCCAACCATAGCGGTCTTCCCCTGCTCCTTCAGCTTACGGATCACGCTTTCCTTACCATCCGGAAGAACCCCTGCGATTACTTCATCCACACCTGCCTCCGCACCAATGGCACGGGCAGTACGCTCATTGTCTCCGGTCAGCATGACTACATGGATTCCCATGTTCTTCAGCTGACGGATTGCTTCACGGCTGTCTTTCTTAATGGTATCCGCTACAGCAATCACACCGATCAGTTTATCATCTAATGTAAATAATAACGGTGTCTCACCTTCCTGCGCCAGACGATTGCAGATCTCCTGCATTGCCTCTGAAAGGCCGCTCTTCTCTTTGATAAAAGTCATGCTTCCGCCGACGATCCTCTGACCGTCAAGTACAGCTGACAGACCATTTCCCGGAAGTGCGGTAAAGTCCTGCACCTCCAATTTATCTACTGACCGCTCCTGACCACGCTTGATCACTGCTTTTGCCAGTGGATGCTCACTCTTCTGTTCCAGTGCATACGCTACTGTCAGTAGTTCGGTCTCGGAGATACCCTCCACCGGTATCAGATCCGTCACTACCGGCTCACCTTCCGTAATCGTTCCTGTCTTATCCAGTGCAACAATCTGCATCTTACCTGTCTCTTCCAACGATACCGCTGTCTTAAAGAGAATACCGTTCTTTGCTCCCAGTCCATTGCCAACCATGATGGCCACCGGTGTAGCCAGTCCAAGCGCACATGGACAGCTGATTACCAGTACAGAAATACCTCTGGCCAGCGCATATGCAAATTCTCTTCCAAGTAATAGCCACACGACTGTTGTAATACATGCAATGGTAATAACTACCGGCACAAACACACCCGATACTTTATCCGCGATCTTGGCAATCGGTGCCTTGGTCGCAGCCGCATCACTGACCATACGGATGATCTGTGACAATGTGGTATCCTCACCGACACGGGATGCCTCACAGCGGATATAACCAGACTGGTTCATCGTTGCTGCTGATACCAGATCACCTTCTGTCTTATCCACCGGAATACTTTCTCCGGTCAACGCTGCCTCATTAACTGCACTTGCACCTTCTAGCACAATACCATCTACGGGTATATTTTCACCCGGACGAACCACGAAAATATCTCCTTTTTTCACCTGTTCGACCGGTACGGTTACTTCCTCACCATTTTGCACCAGTACTGCTGTCTTTGGTGCCAGCTTCATCAGACTCTTCAACGCATCTGTCGTCTTGCCCTTAGATCTTGCTTCCAGCATCTTACCCACTGTGATCAGTGTCAGGATCATAGCTGCTGATTCAAAATAGAACTCATCCATATACTTCATCACGCCCGCCATGTCTCCATGCACTTCTGCATCCGTCATCAGGAATAACGCAAACACGCTCCACACATAAGACGCCATTGATCCGAGTGCTACCAGTGTGTCCATGTTCGGCGATCTGCGCCACAGGCTTTTAAATCCATTAACAAAAAACTTCTGGTTAATAACCATAATGATTCCTGCAAGAATCATCTGCACAAGCCCCATCGCAACATGATTCCCTTCAAACCAGGACGGCAGCGGCCAGCCCCACATCATATGTCCCATAGAGAAATACATCAGCACTGCGAGGAATCCGATCGATGTAATCAGACGTCGTTTCAGCACCGGTGTCTCTCTGTCTTTTAATGCATCTTCGTCCGCAGAAGCACTTCTATTCTCAGTTCCTGCACCTTTCAGAGAAGCTCCATAACCGGCTTCCATGACCGCAGCAACAATACTGTCCGCAGATGCCGTGCCTTCTACTCCCATGGAATTAGTCAACAGACTCACGGAGCAGGATGTAACTCCCGGCACCTTCGAAACAGCCTTTTCCACACGCGTACTGCACGCCGCACAGCTCATACCCGTCACTGTATACTGTTCCATTTCTATCCTCCTGTCTTCTTTGTGCTACCTATTTCATCAGTTTTTGAATCGTGGCGATCAGTTCATCCACTACTTCATCCTTGCCATCCCGGATATCCCGTACCACACAACTGTGAATATGTGCAGCCAGAAGTTCCCTGTTGAATCCGTTCATCGCAGCGCTCACCGCCGATGACTGGATCAGGATGTCATTGCAATATGCATCATTCTCTATCATTGTCTGAAGTCCTCGTACCTGTCCTTCGATCCTCTTTAATCTGTTCAGAAGCTTTTTCTTCTGTTCCTCTGATCTGCTGGTGGTCTTGGCACAACAACATTTCTTTTCTTCCATATCAGTATTCTCCCTCGTTTATCAGCTGATTATAAGTTGTCCAACATCATTTCATGAAAGCATTACATTTTCTCCAATCAAATATACCCCCTGTGGGTATATGCACATGATATACCTACAGGGGGTATCTGTCAATACATTTATTGACGATTTATTCTCTTTACTGATCGCAGTCTTTCATGGTCTTGCCCTCACCGGTCAGACCTTCAAAGTCTTTTACAAATGCATCAACCGCTGCTGTGATTGCTACGTTATTAACAAATCCATCGATCACAGACGGTGCAACGGTTGCTGCTTCTATACCATATTCACACAGTTCCAACACCTGCTGTGAATTCTTAAAGCTTGCTGCCAGAATGCCACAGTCCAGTCCATGGATCTCAAAAATATCCTGAATCTCCTTTGCCACGCCAACACCGTTATATCCCATATTATCGATACGATTCACATAAGGTGCCGCATAAGATGCTCCGCTTTTTGCTGCAAGATATGCCTGCATCGCTGTATAAATCGCAGTTCCTGTAGTACGGATGCCCTCTTTCTTAAGTGCCTTCATCGCTTTGAAGCCTTCCGGAATACAAGGAATCTTCACATATGTATTTTGTCCCAATTCCTTTACAATACGATGTGCATCTTCGATCATGCCTTCTGCATCTTTCGCAATCACCTGCACGTGAAGATCTGCTTCCTCGCCGATGAACTCACGAATCTCTTTTAATACGTCATATGGCTGTCTGCCTGATTTCGCCAAAATCGATGGGTTCGTTGTCACTCCATCAATCGGGTACAGATCATACAATCTGCGAATCTCATCAATATTTGCATCATCAATCAGTAATTTCATTTCACTCTTCCTCACTCTACCTTTTCAGTATCAACATGCTGCACAGTCAGTATAGCACAATTACGCAGTCAGTCGAAACCCTTTTCCAAAAGTTTCACTGCTCTTAGTGATCATGATGAATGCAGAATCATCTGTCTGGCGGATAAATCTCTGCAGGATCACTGCCTGACGGCGATCCAGCGCACATAAGATAACCTTTTTATTTTCATGAGAATAGCCGCCCTCTGCATTATAAAGAGTGGTACTTCTGTTTAATACATTCTGAATAAAATCGCAGATTGGTTCCGGATCGGAACTGATGATCGTAAAATACTTGCACAGACGCATCTGATCCATCGTACGATCTACGAAGATTGATTTCGCCAGCAATCCACATACAGAGAATAAACCTGTACGTACATCAAATGCGATAAATGAAAGTGCTACGATTGCAACATCAGAGATCAGCAGTGCTGTTCCGATATCAATTGTCGTATATTTCTTCAGTATCATCGCAACAATATCCGTACCACCACCGGATGCATCTACGTAAAACAGCATTGCCGCTGCAACTGCCGGAAGAGCAATCGCATAGGCAAGCTCCAGCATCGGCTGATTGGTAAGCGGTGCGCTGATCGGCATCATCTTCTCCATCAGGCTCAGCACTACGGAGGACAATACAGTAGCATAAGCCGTCTTCAGTCCAAAGCTTTTGCCGAGCACCGCAAAACCAATTACCAGCAGTGCCAGATTAATCACCAGGTTAATCTGAGCTGCTGAGATTCCAAGAATCTCATTTAACACTACCGCAAGACCGGAAACTCCTCCAAACGAGAAATGATTTGGGAATTTAAATGCATAAATCCCCAAATCCATAATGATCACTGCCAGTGTTATTACTATATAATCTTTAAAAAGTTTGATTGCTTTATTACTCATAACCGTTCCACCTCTCTGGAATCCATACTTTCTCTTCCTATATACTAGAGTAATACACATTCTTTCTATTGTGAAACAGTTTTATCCTAGTCCACGCTACAACATTTTTATTGTAGATGGATCATATTGCTTTCTGACCTCTTTTTTCATAATTTGAATCAGTTCATGCATTGCCTTCGTCACGTATTTTCCCTTGCGGTATACCACGGATACTTCCATATGTGTCCATGGATATTTCAGCCTAAAAAGCTGCAGTTCTCCGAGACTGTTATCCATAAGCAGCGTATGAAGAAGTGACGTCGGATAAAATGCAACACCGATGCCCGCCGCACACATTTCACCTACCGTCTCAATATTCTCCGTCTCTACCACTGTATGCGGCTTCATATTTTCCTCTTTGAAGATCTCATCTGCAACATCTCTGGAAATATTGCCTTCTTTATTTAACAAAAAGGACATATCTTTCAGGCAGCTGATCTTACCTGTCTGGATCAATGTATTCCGAATGTAATCTGCTTTCTCCTTTGGCAGCTTCTTGAACAGATCCTCGGAGATAGCAAGCACCACATCCTCTTCCGCCAGTTCCGTGAATACCATATCTTTAGCATCTTCTGTGCATGGTCCTACCGCCATATCAATCGTCTCATCCCGCAGTGCCTCCCACAGTTCCCTGGTATTGCCCTCCAGAATATGCACCTCAATTAACGGATACTGCTCCATGAACTCCGGTAATACTTTCGGCAGGATCAGCCGGCCTCTGGTGTGCGAAATACCGATGGTCAGCTCGCCACGCTTTTCTTCCTTAACTTCGCTGATCTCCTGCAACATTGCCTGATAGCTGTCCTCCATCTGAACCGCATATTTATAGAAGATCTCTCCCGCTGCTGTAAGCTTCATCGGAGTCTTCCGGTCAATCAGAGAGATCCCTACATCCTTCTCCAGCGAAGCAATATGATTACTCAATGCCTGCTGGCTGATAAATAACTTCTCTGCCGCCCTGGTAAAATTCAATTCTCTTGCCGCTGTAATAAAATACACCAGATTCAAATGATTGATCATAAGGATAGTTCTCCTTTTTTCTTCTTCGTCTCATAGTCTTTCAACGATGCGATCGCTTCCTTCGATAATGGGAATAACGCTATCATATTAAATATTGTCATAAGACCGATTCCCACATCGCCAAGATCCCATACAAAGGTATATGCTGCCTGGCATCCGACGAATAGCATCACCAGTGCCAAAATCTTATACAATGTCTGAGACAGCCAATTATCGCCAAACAGATACGCCACATTGCTGCGCGCATAAAACAGAATTCCAATAAACGTTGAAAAGCTGAACAGCAACAGCATCACGGCAATAAATACAACACCGGCCTGTCCCATATGATATTCCATAGCAGACTGCAGCAGATCCATACCTGCCAGTCCGCTTACGGTCTCTTCCGGTGCCAGAAGCATCAGCATGGCTGAGCAGCTGCAGATCACCAGTGTATCAATAAACACGCCCAATGCCTGTAACAATCCTTCCTTTGTCGGATGATCGATATCTGCCGCTGCTGCCGCGCACGGTGCCGAACCGGATCCTGCTTCATTTGAAAACAGTCCACGTTTAACTCCATTCATGATCACAGCACCAAAGCCGCCCGCTGCTACCTGACGAATGCCAAATGCCTCTGCAAAGATCCGTTCAAAGATTGCCGGAAGCTGTCCCACATTTTTCAAAATGATAAATACCGTTACAAAGAAATAGCATCCAGCCATAATCGGAACTACCACATCCAGTACTTTTACCGTCGCATTCTTCCGAAGTACGATCACCGCTGACACTATAGTCAATGCAACGGCTGTCCAAAGTGTCGGAATATGAAATGCATTTTTCAATGAAGTGGATACCGAATTACCGATCACCTGACTGATTCCACACCAGCAGATCAATCCGGAAATGGCAAACAGTACGGCCAGTACAGATCGTTTCAGCTTCTTTCCCCGTACACGTTCTGCAAGAGAATGCAGAAAATATGCCGGGCCTCCCCTATAACCGCCATAAAGCGGATCTTTTTCTTTGTATATCTGTGCCAACGTTGCCTCAATAAATGCAGTAGCCGAACCCACAATTGCGGTTACCCACATCCAGAATACGGCACCGGCACCTCCTGCTGACACAGCCGCTACAACACCTACCAGATTTCCCATGCCGACTCTGGTGGCCGTTGATACGATCAATGCCTGCAGTCCGGAGAGTCCATCCGATTTCTTCTCCGTGGATACGGTAATCTTAATCATATCCGGAAAAAGACGGATCGGCAGAAACCTTGTCCTTATCATAAAGAAGATTCCAGCTGGAACAAGAATCAGTACCAGCAGAGACAGCGCCACTGAATTTCCTCCGGGAAGCGGAATCTTTAACAAGTCTCCCCATAGGAAATTATATATCCAATACACTATTTTCATTATACAAACCTCTCTCTTTCACATAGATATATCAATACTTTACACTATTAAAGCGATAATATCAACACCAATTATTGACAACCCCAGTACAGCACAGATATAATAAGATTTAGGCATTTTAATTGTACTTTTTTTCTGAAAGGAATTTAATAATTATGAAACAGGTTATCTTAACGGGAGACCGTCCGACCGGGCGTCTCCATGTAGGACACTATGTAGGTTCACTGAAAGAACGTGTCAAGCTTCAGAATTCAGGAAAGTTCGATGAGATTTACATCATGATCGCCGACGCACAGGCTCTGACAGACAACGCTGAGCATCCGGAGAAAGTTCGCCAGAATATTCTTCAGGTTGCACTGGATTATCTGGCATGCGGTATTGATCCTGAGAAGGCTACTATTTTCATCCAGTCCATGGTTCCGGAGCTTACAGAGCTTAGTTTTTATTATATGAACCTGGTGACTGTATCCCGTGTACAGCGTAACCCTACGGTAAAGGCTGAGATCCAGCAGCGTAACTTTGAAGCCAGCATTCCGGTTGGTTTCTTCTGCTATCCGATCAGTCAGGCAGCCGATATTACTGCATTCCGTGCAACTGCTGTTCCGGTTGGTGAAGACCAGATGCCAATGATCGAGCAGTGTAAGGAAATCGTTCACAAATTCAACAGCGTATACGGCGAGACTCTGACAGATCCTAAGATCGTACTTCCGGACAATCAGGCATGTCTCCGTCTGCCAGGTATCGATGGCAAAGCCAAGATGAGCAAATCTCTCGGCAACTGCATCTATCTGTCTGACGAAGCGGATGACATCCGTAAGAAGGTCATGTCCATGTTCACAGATCCGAACCACCTTCGTGTCGAAGATCCGGGACAGGTAGAAGGCAATCCGGTATTTATCTATCTGGATGCATTCAGCCGCCCAGAGCATTTTGCAGAGTTTCTGCCAGAGTATCAGAATCTGGACGAGCTTAAGGCTCACTACTCCAGAGGTGGACTTGGTGATGTTAAAGTCAAGAAGTTCCTGAATAACGTTCTTCAGGCTGAGCTTGCTCCGATCCGTGAGCGCCGTAAGATGTGGGAGTCACGCATTGAAGATGTATATGATCTTCTGAGAGTCGGCAGTGAAAAAGCCCGCGAAACTGCAGCTTCTACACTTCATGATGTACGTCACGCTATGAAGATCGACTACTTTGAGGACAGTAACTTACTGAAATAAATTCAAAAGTACTTATAAAAGCCATCGGCATTCAATAGAATCTGCCGATGGCTTTCGTAATCTCTTACCGTATAAAATTGGTCGGTGTCTTCGGCTCTGTCTCCGGCAGTCCGAATTTCTCTTTTCCAAGCTGGATACTCTTCATCAAGAATGTCATATTCCGTGCAAGTACGCGCATGGTCTGCATTCCTTCCAGATCCCTGCTTGCCTCTCCCGGTGCTGCACCATGTACACTGTTCCAGTACTGGCTGGACGCAACCGGCATACCTGAGATGGTAAAATACTTATTCAGCTCATCGAATGTTGCTGATAATCCACCTCGTCTTGCTACTACTACGCCGGCCCCCACCTTCATGGTTTTGACAAACCCGGTGCTGTGGAACAAACGGTCAAGAACCGCAACCAGAGATGCATTGGCAGATGCATAATACACCGGACTTCCTACAACCAGTCCGTCTGCCTCCTCAAACTTCGGTGCAATCTCATTTACCAGATCGTCATATACACATTTACCAAGCTTACGACAAGCTCCACAGGCAACGCATCCGCGAATGGCATCATTACCAATATTCACGATCTCTGCCTCGATTCCCTCCTGCTCAAATACCTTCTTCATTTCCTGCAGCGCTGTGGCTGTATTACCCTCTTTGTGCGGGCTTCCGTTGATCATTAATACTTTCATCTATATTGCCTCCTTTATGTAATATCTATCCTCTATTCTTCTGAATCCGTCTGAAATCTGGACAAATGCTCATACGGCAGGATCAAGCGTCCCCGATACAGTCCGCATCCGTCATTTACATGGCTGTTATCCGTGGCTGCAAACATATTCACATCGAGATCTTTCATTTGAAGATTCAGAAGTTTCATGCCACGTTCGTAAGCATCATCAAAATACCTGCATTCACCTTCCGGGATCGCCTCTCTTCTGGATCGGTCTTTTTCCTGAGTCTTTTCATAGAGTCTGTGATTCGCCGAACCGATCTCCGCCACATCGTCCATTTCCTTCGTCCGGAGCTGTACCTCCGCATAACTTCTGGAACTGTTATCATAGAATGTAATATGCAACGATTGGTACTCATTGACCCCATTATGAGAAATATAATCCCGATAGTAAGGATGGACCTCCTCTTTTAAAAGCGGTGAAGTACTCTCCATGATTCCCTCTGCAGGCTCCGCAGTAAATCCTCGTTCTTCCAGAAACTCCGGCAGAATATTGGCAATCTGATAAAGATACTCTAATTCCCGTTTTTTCCTGTCTTCCTCTGAATCCGAATAACATTTCGGTAACGAAATGACAATACGATAAGCAATAAAATCCCGGAAGCAACTCAGTCTGTCTTTCAGCTGAGCCACAGATGGATAACTGCCGTATTTTTCATAATAATCGTAGATATATTCCACAATATACCCATTAAACTTCTCTTCTGCCCGGATCAGAGATTTGATCCGCCCCCGGAAAGTAAATGCAAGAAATGGATATTCCTTCGCCATATATCGATAAAATTCCCGTATTTTCTGAGACTGCGCAGTCAGGAAATCATTATGCTCCAGCATTTCCTGGATATGAATCAGAAAATTACTGTGAACCAGATCAATCTCATTATGATTAACCTTGGCATCTTTTCTCAGATCCCTGATGTAATTATTCAATATCCGGAAAATGGTACTTCCGGAATAGAGATAATCATTCAATGTTACCATCTTATCACCTTCCGTCTTCTGTTACTCTACTTTCAGTGCATTCGGGTAAATGCGCTGAAGTCTGGCATCATCAAATCGCTCATCCATCGTCTGCTGCCAGCTGTATGTGGCTTTCACACCATGTGCTCTCTGATCACTTCGTACTAACGCCATGATCGAAACTATCATATTACAACACATAAATACAATCAATATCCCGGTCAGAATTTTACCGATTTTCATCGGTATTTTCTCAATCCAACCGGAAATAACCGGATATAAAAGTTTCAGCCACACGACTGCCGCAATGCCCCAGAAAAAGCAATACAGCAGATTGATCCTGCCGCCCAGATTGAACGGAATATCGCTGTAATCCCAGAACACCTTGCCAAATACGATCTCTGAGAATACACTGCACAGATACTCATACGCTCCTCCCAAAAAAGTGCCTGCCATAAATATGTATCGATCTGATCTGTCACGATACCGGTAAAGCAGCATCGTTGCGCCCGCAATACCAAGTCCCCAGACTACACTGAACGGTCCCCAGACCACACTGCTCCTGCTCATCCAGACACCTCCGGTGATCCTGCAAAATATCGTCTCTACGATGTCTCCTAAAAATGCACCGATCAGAAACAGCCAGACAATCTTATAAAATCCGCAGCCATAAGCAAATACAGTCGAAGACATCTCATCTCGCTCTGCCTTTTCAGCCAGAATCTCCGCACGTTTACCTTCTTTCTCCGGATAAGCTCTGCGGATACGGCGGTCGATCCATCCATAGATCTTCCTCTCCAGATTAGAACTGATACCGGTAAGCCACGAGTCAACTGCTTCCCACTGTTCCATCCTGCGGCTTCGTCCTGACAAAATAATCAGCGTCGCTGCCATATCAAGTGCCAGCACACCCACCAGCACCCATAGCACTATCCTGCCGACTGTATATGGCAACAGATGGTAGATGTCTTCCAGCAGCAGATTCCCCCAGCGCATCATAACCGCGCCAAGTGCTCCCCACAATACAGATGCAGACAGACAGATATAACCGTCCAGATTCCATTTACGATTTGAATAATCCCACCATCTCTCATGGTACATTCGCTCAATCATATGACCTGCCACCCATTCAATCACGGTAGCCAGAATCATACACTCAGCAAACAGCCAGAAACCCTGCAGTTCCTGGCAGAAAATCGTTATCACCATCAATGCCACACCGTAGATGATACAAAACGGTGCATTGACAATACCTCTGTTTGTAAATTTTCTCCAACTCAGCGCTGCCGATGCAGTCTCCAGTGCCCAGCCAAGGAAGCTGGCGCTGAAGAAGAGCCAGAGAAACTCATATCCTGTGTACATTTATTCTTTTCCTTTTCTCGGCAGAGATAATATCACTACTGCACCAATAATACCGACGAATCCAAGCAGATCCATCACCGAAAATGCCACACCCATAAATAATACAGATGCGATCGTTGCTGTCAATGGCTCTACAGATGCAAACAGACTCGCTCTGGATCCGCCGATCAGCCGCACCCCTTCCATGTAGCATCCGAAAGAAAGTACTGTTCCCACAATAATGACCACACCTGTACAGAGAAACGTCTGCCAGTCCCAGGTAATAAGCGGTGTGGTATTCCACGGTCTCACAAATGGAAGCAGACCGATGCCGCTGACGAGCATACCCCATCCTACGATTGCAAACGTACTGTACTCATCCATCAGATTACCCGGAAGCAGGTTATAGAATACCGTTGCCACTGCCGACATAAGTCCAAGCACCAGGGTTGTCTTAGAAATGCTGAGTTCCGTCAGATGTCCATGTGTTGCAAGCAGGATAATTCCACCAAAAGCAAGAATCAGAGCCACACGCTCTGACACCTCCGGAAGCTTTCGATTACGGATGGACAGATATACCATGATCATAACCGGTGCCGTATATTGAAGCACTGTTGCAATGCCCGCATTGGAATCGTCCACTGCCATATAATAAGTCATCTGGCAAGCAGCAATACCGATCGCGCCATACAGAATCATACGGATCGCATGGCGGACATTCTTCCACACCCGGAACGTATCTTTTTTCTGCTTCATATAAACAGTTGCTAACAGTATCAGTCCGGCAATGATCAGGCGGACATTGACCAGCCACTGCGCCGTCATCCCTTTATGTTCAAATGAATACTTGCCAAAGACGCCTGCAAGTCCCCAGAACACGCCGCCCATCAATGTAAGCACTGTTCCCCGCATGGTCTCACGCCGCCTCATTTTCTCTGACATTTCTATGTTCGTATTTTCCACTTTAACCCTCTCACTCTCTTTTGTAATTACACACTGCTTTTATTGTAGCAAAAACGTATCTGGAATCCAACCCTCATTTTCGACACGTTTTCATACTTCCTGTCATTGACAAGCCTTCATCCTTCTACTATAGTTAAGTAAATGTGCATTTTTTACATTTGCATGGATTATAGAAAAGAAAACGAGGTCATTGTATGAATCTGTTAAAAGAAATTCTTATATTAGTGATCGGCTTTGTACTGCTGATCAAAGGTGCTGATTATTTTGTAGAAGGAAGCTCTTCCGTTGCCAGACGTCTGAAAGTACCGTCTCTCATTATCGGTATGACGATCGTAGCAATGGGTACCAGCCTCCCGGAATGCGCAGTCAGCGTAACTGCTTCCCTGACAGGCAATAACACTCTGGCTGTCAGCAATGTAGTCGGTTCTAATATATTCAATCTGATGGTTGTCTGCGGAGTCTGCGCACTGTTTGCTCCACTGACCATTAAAAAGGATACTTTACAGAAAGAATTCCCATTTTCCATTATCTGTGCCATCCTGCTGATGTTTCTTGGATACTTCGGCATGACACTGGGACACGTAGAAGGTGTGATTCTCCTGATCATCTTTGTCGGATATCTCCTCTGGATGATCCAGGCTGCCAGAACTGCCCGTAAAAAGCATGTGAAAGAACGTCTGATGACCGAAGAAGAGGAATTTGCTGAAGATGATGTTGATATTCTTCCGGTCTGGAAATGTCTGGTCTTCATTGTCGGTGGTATGATCGCCATCAAATACGGCGGTGACTTTGTTGTAGATGGTGCATCTGTGATCGCAGCAAGGCTCGGTCTCAGCCAGACACTGATCGGTCTTACGATCGTAGCTACCGGAACCAGCCTTCCGGAACTTGTCACTTCCATTGTTGCAGCACGCAAGAATGAGGTAGACATGGCACTTGGTAATGTCATCGGGTCCAACATTTTCAACATCTTATTTGTACTCGGCATCGCAGCGTCCATCAGTCCGGTTGCGTTTCTGTTGGAGAATATCATCGACATTATTATTCTGGTAATCATGAGTCTGATCGTCATGGTCTTTGCATGGACTTCCCAGACAATTAAACGTAACGAAGGCATCTTCATGTTGGTCGTTTATGCGGCTTATCTTATGTATATCTGTATACGATAATAATACTTTTCTTATTCACCGTTATCTGAGCATATATTCATTCAACTGACTTCTCTTATCGATATTTAACTTCGTATACACTGTAGACAGATGTTGTTTGACTGTACGCTCGGATAACCGCATATGCTCCGCAATCTCTGCATTGCTCCATCCCCTTCTCACCTGTGCAAATCATCCGCTTTCGTCTGATTAACCGTTCCCTTCCGGTAATGCGGTGGTGCATAGATCACGGAAAGTTTCAGCGGCATCTTGCCAATATTAATGATATTGTGCCAGTTTCCTGATGGTACAAACACTGCATCTCCGCGGCACATGCTCTCCTGCAGATCCATACACTTTCTGCATCTGCCAACCTTCACGATCGCATTGCCCTGCTCCACTCTGATATACTGATCCATGTCTTTATGAAACTCAGGTCCTGTCTCTTCGCAGGCAGAAATACTCATTACCGTCATCTGCAGATAACATCCCGTCCATACAGCTCTCCGATAATTCCGGTTCTGTATCGTACACTGCTCCACATTAACTACATACGGATTCATGCCATAATCTCTCTGTTCTGCACATTTCTCACAGTTCATGCCATGCCTCACATTTTTCTTCTCAATTTAAGTATATGTATCTCACTGGAAAATGTGTCCGCGTCTGGTCAGAAACCAGTAGTCTCTTATCTGTTCTATGCTTCTTCCGTCTCTGTCTCTGCAGCTTCGTACTCGTTCTCTGTAATTTCCAGAACCGATGTACAATGTGGGCAACGGCTTGCTTTGATGCTGATCTCGCTCTGACAGAATGGGCAGACCTTAGTTGTCGGCTCCGCAGGTGCTTCTTCCTTTTTATTAAATGTAAGCAGCTTATTAATTCCCTTCATCAGACAAAACAAGATAAGTGCCATGATCAGGAAATTCACGACTGCCGAAATAAAATTCGACGCGAAACCTGCCACATCTTCCACCGTATACATCTTGCCGGCTGTCAGCACATTTAAGATTGGATTAATGAAATTATCTGTCAGGGATGTTACGATTCCAGAGAATGCACCACCTATGATAACACCAACCGCCATATCCATCACGTTTCCGCGAAGGGCAAATGCTTTAAATTCTTCAATAAATTTCTTCATGTTCTCCTCCTTGTACCTTATGATATGTTTTCCTTAATACACATTGTATCTCATAACAGATACATTTTCAACTTCTTCATTCTGGTTGACTCATACTGATATTTTCAGTATAATCCAATAGAACTTTACAACACACGGAGGATAATAACTATGGATTTTCGTCAGATTGCTATGATACAGAAATTAAAGTCCGATTTGAACCTCTTTCGGGCTAATCATCCGAAATTTCCGATGTTCCTGAAAGCGGTATCGCAGGATGCTATAGAGGAAGGTTCGATCATCGAGATCAACGTCACTACGCCAGAAGGTAAAAAGTACTGCACCAATGTCAAGCTGAAAGCAGACGACATTGCACTGTTTGAATCACTGAAATCAATACAACAGTAAGAAAACAGGAGGAATTTCCCGTTTAAGTGAAATTCCTCCATTTAATCATAGTCATATTAATCACAGTCATGCTTTCTATTATGCTAAAATTATGCCAAAATCATCTTGCCGATTATGTCCATCAATTTCGCAAGCTGTAGACGTAATAATTTTCTCTATATTTTTCCCAAAAGACGCACAATTCGTCCCATTTCCGCTGAATTTCTATGTGAAATAGAAATAACCGTCCGATTCTCAGATACCCGCTTCAGTGCCTGCAAGACTTCCTGTTCAGTCTCTGCATCCAGATTTGCCGTAATCTCATCCAACATAAGCAATTTCGGCTCTGATACTGCAGCTCTGGCAATGGACAACAGCTGCCACTGTCCCTGCGAAAACAGTTCCGGCGTACACTCCGTATCGTAGCCGTGTTCCAGGCTCTCAATCGTATCCTTCAATCCGGTAAGTTCTGCAGCCACCTGCACCTGCCTGTCCGTAATCGTTTTATCATATAACGTAATCTGGTCTCTTACTGTTCCGGGTACTATATGGAAAGACTGCTCTACATATCCATATAACTTCCGTTTTCCGGTCTCACGCATTGCCGATACCGGAATTCCCTGCAGAAAAATCTGTCCCTGTTGTGGTTCATAGAGTCCCAGCAGCAGCTTCATGATTGTACTCTTACCCGCACCTGTCCTGCCGGATAAGGTAACCTGCTCTCCTTGTTCAACTTTCAGATTCATATGTTCCAACACCATATGCTCATCATAACCAAAGGTAACATCTTCAAATTCTACAAACGGACTATGTATATCATCCTTCTGTTCTTCCTGTAAGTTTCGTATTTTCTTTTCTTCTAATTCAAAGAATTCATTAATCCTGTGGATACCTGCAATAGCTGACTGAATCGTCTGGATCTCCATGCCGAGACTCTCTACCGGCGTAAATATCTGCGAAATATAATTCATGACCGCTACCGCTGTTCCAGCTGACATACCAAATAATGACAGCACCTTTGCATTACCGGTTGCTGAAAGAAGCATAACGATGGCAACTACTACTGCATTCAGGATCAGAATGACCGGAGAATAGACCGCATCGTAAAAGTTCGTCCGCTCCATTGCCTGATAACTCTCCCCAATATACTGATCGTACCGTTCTTCCATGTACCTTTCTTTTGCAAGACAATGGATCGTGCGGATATTGTGAAGTGTCTCCGGCACATGACCGGATGCTCTTCCGACTGCTTTTCGATTCTCAATCTGTGCAGTCAGCATATTTTTCTGTACCTGTCTGGTAAATACAAAAAGGATCGGCAACAGCATCAGGAGCACCAGTGTCAATCCCCGGTTCTGGTACCAGATCACCACAAGAATGCTGATGATCTTGCAGACATCTGCAAACATACTGATAATACCGAAAGTAAACAGATTCTCTACCGTATCCACATCTCCCACAAATCTGGATACCAGCATCCCCGGCTCCTGTCTGTTAATATTCTCTGTAGTAAGACTTACAAACTTCTCCATCAGACTGCTTCTGAGCGCATGGGTGATCTTCTGTCCAAATAACGTCAGCAGACTTTCTCTTATCGATTCGGTAATTCCTGTGAGTGCCAGCATTCCAAAGTATAAAAGAATGATGGCAAACGGCACCATTCTTCCAGCCGTGATCGTATCGACAATTTTTCCAAGGATCAATGGTGGAAGAAGTGCCACAACTACCGCTCCGACCACTGCGCAGAGAATCCCTGCCGACAGCCATTTCTGACATTTTACTGTGTTCCAGATCACAGTTCTTACTCTGCCTGGTTTCCGATTCTGTCTTCCTGTCTGATCTTTTTTATATGAAGGATTCTTCACGTTCTAAGCCTCCTTCCTGCACCGGATCTGTCTGTGCTGCATCTGTCTGTACCCCGAAGAGTTCCGCATATTCCGGCACATGTTCCAACAGTTCTTCATGGGTTCCCACTGTCGTCCGTCCATGTTCCATCCAGATCACCTGATCCATCTCTGGAAACAGATACAGACGATGTGAAATCAAAAGTACGATACTATCCGCTGTCATCTGACGAAGATGTGCAAAGATCTCTTTTTCCGTATTTATATCCAATGCAGAAAATGGATCATCAAGTATCATAACCGGTCTCTTATGATACAGGGTTCTTGCAAGCGCAAGCCTCTGCGCCTGTCCCTCTGACAGACGTACACCACCGGTTCCAACCAACGTCTCTTTTCCATCCGGCATCTCAGCGATCTCCTCATCGATACAGACTGCACGAAAATATGATTCCGCCGATACGGCATCTCCCATCCGCACATTATTCTCCAGACTGTCATTAAAAAGTTCCGGATCATGCCCCAGATAACCGATATTCTCTGATCGTTCTGCATCTTTAAATGCCTGCAGATCCTTCCCACGGTAAATGATCTTCCCATCGTATGGATATTCACCCAAAAATACTTTACCAAGTGTGGACTTACCACAGGCTACCGCTCCGGTAATGCCGATGATCTGTCCCGGCTCCGCCGTAAATGAAATATCCTCCAGAATCTTTCTTCCATCCGGATAAGCAAAACTGAGATGCTTTACTTCCAGCCTTCCGGCTCCTGCATCCATTTTTTTATCTTCCAAACTTTCGTTGCTCTTCTGTTCTTCAAAAAGATGCATGAGTGGTTTGATACGTTTCCATGATACCTGTGCTTTGTGTACGGCATTGAACAGCTTCGCTGCACTGGAAGACTTCACAGACAGTTTGACAAAACAGGCTAAGAATGTGGTAAAAGACGCAATTGTCCACGCCTTCCATCCGGTTCCCAGCACATTTTTCTGACCAAAATATAAGATAAACAGAACCCCAGCCATAGAGATCACGCGATATACCGGAGGCATTGCCGTATTCCAGATATTCGCTTTAATAGCTGAAATCTCATACGCTGTCAGATTATCCTCATATGCCTGCTGCCGTTCTGATTCACATCCAAATACACGATACGTGATTGCATTTCCTGCACGATCCAGAGTTGCTGTACTTAAAGCCCCCGACTGCTTCTTATAGAACGCTCCTGTCTGCTGGATCATTTTCTTCATCTTCTCTGCTATAATATAAGAAATTGGTGGAAAAATCATGCATAACAACGCCAGTCGCCAGTCATACCAGAACAACATCCCTGCATATGCTGCCAGTGCCACACCTGTATCAAAGATCTCTGTAGTAAACTTTCGCATTCCCTCCACGCAATCATCCACATCCAGGATTGCTTTGGTCATAATATCGCCTTCACCCTCTTCTCGCAGATCAGCCCTGCTCTTTCTGACCAGACTTCCGTATAAGATCTCTTTCATTCTGCGGTTCACGTTATTGGCAAATCTTCTTACATAAAACCTTTTCATATATCTGGATATCTGTACAATCCCGATTGCGACCACATATCTGATTACCAGGGTCAGCATATCCTGAAACTGCCCAGCTCCTCTTAGAATGTCAACCAGTGTTCCTGTCATCTTTCCTTCAAACCATGGTCCGGCCAAGAGTCCAAGATTGTAAATAAGCCCCGATACCGTCACCAGTAAAAGTACTTTCCATTCCAGTTTAAAATACGAAAGAATCTGATCCGGCTGAAATGTATCTCTGTTCTTCCCTTTATTCATCTTTTCCATCTGCCTCCTGCGTCAAAATCTCCGCTACATGTAAAGAGCAGACGATATTAAACCATCTGCTCTATATATTCTTCCAGCGTTGGAAATACCTGATCTTCCCCGGTACACACTGCCAGCATGTCATCACGCAATGCCTTTGCCTCCATTGATTCCATATACTCAAGCTCCTGCATAACATCCTGACTCTTTTTCAGCAAACTCTCTGGGACATTATCCCATTTTTCATGGAATCTCCTGCACCGGCAGTATAATTCCTTATCTGCGAGATATGACCGCATGGCCTCTACCATATACTTCGGGCATCCATTCGTATCCATATGCCGGATCACATTTTTCAGATCAATCGCATCCGATAGCGCATCATGACATACCTCATTGCCCAGTCCGCACAAATATTTCAGGTTTGCAATGCCAATACTGCGCAGTTTCAGTTTTCGGGAATAAATCACTTCGATATCCTTCATCATACGAAGTATACGATTTACGATTTTTCTGGACTTTTTTGAAATCATCTCCCGATACTCCACGAGATCCCTCTGAATGACGATCTTGTCCGGTCCCCATACGAAGATATGCTCCACTTCATGCTCGTCCAGCTTTTTACCAACTTGTTCCATCACTTTTTCATAAGATGGTGCATGACTGAGATCCTTTTCTGTAATTCCTGTAAGTTCTCGGAATTTGTCATGCAATTCGCCATCCATATGAATGTACGAATGAAATCTGTCTACTTCCTCAAAATCACCGCGACAGATTACCATTCCAACAGATACCAGCTTCGCCGGGCGTCCATGCTTCTGTTGTGATGTTACATACTCTGTATCCAGAAATGCAACTGTTTCATTCTTTAATATATCCCATACAACCAGAGTCTCTTTGGGCTGTTCTTTTCTATATGTTCTCTTTTTATGCTTCATCTTTGTCACCTGCCTATAACACATCTTAAATATAATCTCGTATCACTTTATATGCCTCATACAATTCCTCATAATGGACACGGCAATTTGCCGGACTTGTCGATGGAAGACAGATAATCTCCCGCCCGGTCTCTTTCTGACAATACCTTTTATACAATTGCGCCGCTTTCTGCCCGGTTGCAAATATTGCCTGAATATCAGCTTCTTTTAATATCCGGTTCATATCATTCGGCTCCGGATTACGGATACTACTGTCGTCCGCACCATGTATCTCACAGCCTGCCAACACATCCCATACTGCAATATGGTTCCGCAGTGCAAATGCAATCTTCTCTTCCTTTGTCTCTGGTAAAGCCTCTCCGCACACATCCGAAACAACTTTCCAGAAACGATTCCTCGGATGACCGTAATAAAATCCCACCTCTCTGGACTTTGGCGATGGCATAGTCCCAAGCATCAATACTTTGGAATCCTTATCATATATCGGTTGAAATTCATGTGTCACATGTTCCATTTCATTCATTTTCTTCTGCCCCATAATCTTTTATCTGCCTATTTTCTTCTTAAACTGGTAATACTTAATTCCAAACTGTATAAAGACAACAAGATACAGTACAAACACAGCACCAAGCAGAATAGCCAGCATATTCTGCACCGCATCCTCATCCCTGTAATGAATGGTATTCATCAGAAACTGTGGTACAATGCAGCAGCAGAAAACCACGAGTAATGGAATCACCTTCCCCCTGATTACTCTCGTAGCCATATCCAATCTGGATTCATCATCACAGAAAATCGATTCATCTCCATCCATCTCCGAAACAGGCTTACGGAAATAACTATATCCCGCAAAATCCTGCAAATACTCCCATCCGCAGTCCTTAAACATCTGAAGATATTCATTCTGATGCTTAACCCCATCTGGATTATAATCCAATTGATAAACAACATCTTCCGGCTCGCATGCTTCAAATTCATAGAATCCAAGCAGCGATACTTTTACAAATTTCCACCCTTTTTTGTGCATTTCTCTTAGAAAATCTGCTTCTTTCTCATAATCCATAATAGAAAAAAATCGAAAACATGTCTTTGTCTCACCCATCATATTATCTCCTTCATATTGCGGTACAATCTGTCAATTCTGTGAAATTCCAGCTTCAGGACTTCCCATCCAAGATCTGTTATTACATATAATTTCCGTTTTTCTTCTTCTTTGACAAATTGAATGATTCCATCCTTCTCCATCTTTGACAGACTACCGTACATCGTTCCCGGCGCAAGCACAATCTCTCCATCGGTAAGTTCTTTTACCTTCTGCACAATTCCATATCCATGATTCGGCTCTCTGAGACAAAGCAGAATATAGAATCCTGTCTCCGTCATCGGAACATAAACTTTTCTCGTATGCGCATCCATATGATCCCTCTTATATCCTTCAATCTATATCTTACTTCTATGTATCGTAGTTCGATATATAGAGCTTATCGCACTGCGATATAGTTGTCAATAGTTTTCAGTTGTTTTTGATTGTTAACCAACCGAGCATATGTAGTTGACAATCTATTTTTTACGTGCTAAAGTAAGATGAGCATAACAAAAACGAAACGGAGAATGAAAATGAATCTTAACAATACTCAGGAATTACAAAAAAATAAAACCTATGCCCTGACAGCAACCGCTCTAATGACCGCTGTCACCTGCATTCTCGCACCATTATCTGTTCCAATCGGTCCGGTGCCAATATCACTTACCAATTTTGTCATTTTCCTGTCCCTTTATCTGCTGGGTTGGAAAAAAGGCACTTTAAGCCTCCTGGTCTATCTGTTACTCGGACTTGCCGGTCTTCCTGTATTCTCTGGGTTCGCCGGTGGAATCTCTAAACTCGCCGGTCCGACAGGCGGATATATCATCGGCTTTATTCCAATGGCAATTGTTGCAGGTATAATCATTGATAAATCCCATCAGAGATGGATTCAGATAGTTGCAATGATCATCGGAACTGCAATCTGCTATGCATTCGGAACCGTGTGGTTCTGCTTCCAGTCCGGATATACCGTAGCTGCTGCTCTTGCAGTCTGCGTCATTCCATTTATCCCGGCTGACCTGATTAAAATTGTTATTGTAACAATAATCGGACCAATGATACGGAAAAGATTAGGAACTGTAATTGAATAATCCCCCCTTATAGCAAAGGTGGATTTGCCAAAACTTCAGCAAATCCACCTTTTCTTGTTATTATCACTTTGTATTTTCATCATTCATAATCGTTGCTTTTACAGAATTATAATCAACATTTTTCTCGTAATATTCTGCTCTGTCCTCAATGTCTGTAGTATCAGACTCAAGCTGCTCTACATCCAGGATCTGAAACGCAGAATCAGAATCAGTATCCGTATCTTGACTACAACCTGTAATCGCAGATACAACGGTCATAGAAATAATCGCCATAGCAACTATCTTTTTAAAACTGTTACCCTTTCCTTTAAAACTCCTACGCTTTTTTACCTGTTATTTCTTACTTTATTTTTTCTTCCCACTCAACTTCTTTGAAACCTGTAACTACTACATCATCCCCAACTACCAGCGGGCGTTTTACCAGCATTCCATTGGTGGCTAAAAACTTCAACTGCTCGTCCTCATTCATATCCGGCAGCTTGTCTTTCAGCTTCATCTCTTTGTAAATCATACCGCTGGTATTGAAAAACTTCTTAAGCGGCATACCGCTCTTCTGATACCATTCTTTTAATTCTTCATATGTTGGATTCTCCTCAACAATATGACGTTCCGTGTATTCAATCTCGTGACTGTCTAACCATTTCTTTGCTTTCTGGCAGGTTGAACACTTAGGATACCAAATAAATAACATATCAATTCCCTCCAATCCGTAAATCACTTTGTATTTTCATCATTCATAATCGTTGCTTTTGAAGAAGTATAATCAACATATTTCTCGTAATATTCCGCTCTGTCCTCGATGTCTGTAGTATCAGAATCCGTATCTTGACTACAACCTGTAATCGCAGATACAACGATCATAGAAATAATCGCCATGGCAGCTATCTTTTTAAAATTGTAACTCATTCCTTTAAAACTCCCTTACTTTTTGAGAAGAACAACTAATTCTTCGGCATCTTCTCTTTTTCCGCGTAATGAATAAATGCTTCAATTTTATCAAATGTTATATCCGAACACGTCCGATCATGAAGAATATCATGGGTTGCATCTTTCACACAACAGATTTGGGTATCTTCATTATTTTTACAATATGCATGATAAATTTTAGCAATGCCCTTACCGAATCCGGCAACCGGATCTTTTTCTCCATATATAAAGAACGTTGGTATCGTGCTATTATTTGGATTTTTCAGTTTCTTATTGGTATATACCATTCCTTTTAAGAATTCACAGAAGAACCCCGGAGTGAAATTCTTTTTGACGAATTTATCATTTTCATATTCTGAACGAGATTTTTCATCCGTAAGTAACCAGTAATTACCAGGCATATCTTTGAATTTATTATTATAGTTCTCGAACGCCAACTTCCCGATTTTCTCACTTGCATATTCCATTGTATTACGATATTTACTTCTCAAATATTTTTCTAAAAGCCCCAGAACGATAGTTGGCTGATATCCGGTTCCAATAAGAATTTCTGCCGCATATCCCTTCAAAGAATCCAAGGAACGCACAATAAATGATCCCAGAGAAAACCCTAAAATATAGATTGGTTTTCCTGGATACAATTCTCCAGCTTTTTGCCGAATCAATTTCACATCAGACACAGCATCAAACCAGTTTTTCATATAAATATCCGATACTTTTGCAGTATGTGTACGACCATGTCCAATAATATCATTGCCTATAACTGCATACCCTTTGCTTGTAAAATATTCCCCCAACTCTTCATAACGATCCAGATGCTCCGTCATACCATGTACAATCTGGATAACACCCTTTATCTCCATGTCAGAAGGTGTAAAAATCTCGACATGAAGCATTGTATCTGGATCAGTAGATTGACATTCAAAAAAATCTTTTACCATGTATTTTCATTTCCTTTCCAATTCGCCTGAACCTCGTCTGTTCTTCGTACATAGAACAGGTCAGCGGTTATTTTTCGACTTGACTGATGGCTCAACTTCCATGCACTCGACCTTGGCAAGCTAAAAATCCAACAGAAAATTTTATTAGCAACACTGCTACTTCTTTGCATTCTCTTCTAGCTCCAACATATACTTATCAAACCAGCGTCATATAATGTGGCCATTATCTTCTGTGTCAGCCATATATTCTCGTCCTTATAGCGCATTTCAATGCTATCCTGCTGATCACCTATAGAGTCGACATAAGTCACTTTGTATTTTCATCATTTGTAATAGTTGCTTTTAAAGACGTATAATCAACATTCATTGTGACAGCTTCGCCCGGTGTGAGTAAATATATTTCTCCCAAATCTGAATCATGACCCTCAATTTTTTCCGAAATCACCTTATAAATTCCTGGTGGAAGTCCAATCGTATCGTCTCCATCGTAAAGATCTCCCTTGTATACATTATCATTTCTCAGAAAGATAATGTCAGCTGGTCATTTCGTCCATACGATCTTCAACATTTTTCTCGTAATATTCCGCTCTGTCATTGATGTCTGTAGTCTCAGACTCAAGCTGCTCTACATCCAGGGTCTGAAACGCCGAATCCGTATCTTGACTACAGCCTGTAATCGCAGATACAACGGTCATAGAAATAATCGCCATGGCAGCTATCTTTTTTAAATTGTTACCCATTCCTTTAAAACTCCTGTACTTTTCAAATCAAAAACTAATTTTTCGTATTCTGTTCTAATTTTAACATATATTAATCAAAAGCGGACATAAATAATCAATTCTAAGTTTGTTTATTCTATACTTGTGGTTATATGATGGTATGAGATCTCTCCTGTTCCGTTATCAACTTTCATAACATTCCGCTCCCTCTACACCGAAGGGTTCTTCAATGCTGTACTCCAGTATCCCCACCTCTTCCATGGTCTTCGTCAGAAAATCAGTGACTCGACTCCCTCTTGTCCCCTTGCGGAGCTAACGTAACGATGCTACAGGATTCACTTTATGTTACAAGAAAACCGAGCTTTCCGCAAGGCTTCTCTGATGATACTGACCTCGCAAAAAGCCCGGAAATACGCCGCTTTTCAGCTTCTATTTATCTTTTCTTGACAGCAAACAGACAGTCTCCACATGCGGTATCATTATTTCAGACCTCAACATCCCGCGAACCCGCATAAACACTTTCTTTTACACCCTTTGTTATTTTGCCATGTTTAATCAATGCTACTGTCTAAATTTGGCGTACAGACCGTTTGACTTGACTGACGTGTGACGGGTGCGCCGATATTTTCTAGCACCATTATAATGCAAAAACAGTGCAAATACTGCTGTCGGATTTGGTAATATATCGATCCGCAGATTTGTTTTGGGCAGTTTTATGAAGGGCGTTAACACCCTCAATGTCCGCTTTTGCAGTTTCAATGTCCACTTTACGTTTCAATAACATTCTAAAACTTCTTCCAACAACGCTCTTTTAAGAATGCGCCAATGACCTCTAGTGGCTCACCTTCATAATATTGCACCAATAACTTCTTAAATTCCGGTACATCCTTTTCCGGTATAACTAAAAATCCCATACCTTGTGCAATCAGATAATGATTGGCAAAAATAACCGATGCTCGCTTATTTCCATCTTTGAACACCTGCGTTTTCATACAGTACATACATAACTCAATCGCTATCTCTATTGGCTCTTTATCCTGACTTCTAATTTCATCTATTCGCTCGACAACCACTGTTTCAATAGGTAATGGTGGTACATAGCTTGTTCCGCCTATCTGCACAGGAATACCACGAATACGACCTCCATCATAAAAGAAACCTTCATTAACCAACTTTGCAATATGACAAAGCATATGATAATTACTTTCACTCTGAATCACATCTTTATCTAAGATAAATTCCCAGGCGTGTTTCAAATTAAGAATCTTCTGCACATCCGTAGCCGATACCCCATGGACTTGTCCATTCTCGATAATATCCTCCGTTTGCGGAAATGTCGTTGCGACACCTTCTAACACTGCCTGATCATAAATGTTCGCTTTCAAATTTGCTCTGGCAAAATCCAAATTTTGTAATACTCTCGCTGAAAGTTCTTTATCTTCGTAACCAAGTGCTGCTAAATCTTTATTGATTTTACGAATGGCTTTATTTAAATCTTTGCGTTCCTTGGCATTACGCAAAAGCAACTGATATAGTTCATCTGAATATACGTCTACATAAGTAGAGGTCAATTTACCTGCTACTCGCTTACGCATATACAAGTATTTTGAACCATTTGATTCCTTAATTTCCGGATTTCCATCATATGGCATCAGATTAAGCCTCGCCTGTATATCCGCTTTTTGCTGTAATAATTCTTGAATTTCTGAATAATTTGCTCCCATTCATTTCACCTCTCTCTTTTTAGGGAACTTTTATGCTATATATTATATTAAAAAGTTCCCTAATTATCAAGAATTATTTAGGGAACTTTTTGGCATATTATTTGTCACAAAAGTTCCCTATTATTAAATTTAGTGCACCAAAAGGATTGCTATACAAATAAACATAACAAAAAATTTAACCTTACCGCATTACTTCTTAATATCTTGTGCTTTTAGTAATCTGATTCCACTCTTGCTAGAGTACTCCCGTACCCTATCTCTAAAATCTAAATTTCGCTCTATATTCCTTCCCATAACAATCGCACGTGGCTTTACTAAAAAATCAAATTTTTTACCATTTTCTCCTTCTTCTAATTCTGAAAAATCAGAAAATAGTCTCCACTCAGCTTCACTACTGTACGGAATTCTCTCTTTCGTCAAACAAGAAAATAAGAATTTCAAATACTCTGGTTCCGAATTATCTTCAAAATTATATTCTTTCGATGTGAACCATATATCCTTTTGTTTCTTTCTATTATCAACATATCTAACAGGGTAGAACTTTAACTCCGAAGGCAATGACAAAAAAATATCATTCAAATTATATACCAAACAAATTCCTTCCGAATCCAGCGCATAGTTCTTCCACATAAACTCATCATATCTTTCACTAAAGCACGCTACAAGTGCTTGGTCTCTTATTTTATTTCTTAAATTTTCAAAACGAGCATTTTTATTTAATTGCTCTATTACGTCATTATAAAACTTATCATCAAAAGCTGTTTCCATCCTATTTAACAACTCAGTTCTTCGTTCAAGCATAAAATATTCGCATAGATCTCGAAGATCAAATAGTATTTCACAATCACCCGAATCCTCATAAACCGACGGTTTACAAAGAAAAATCTGTTCTGCTTCCAGTGTATCAATTTCATAGCCTTTGGGAGGTCTAAACCTAAATAACACTCCTTCATTGGCATTAATATTAATAATCTCTTTAACACATTCAAATGCCTTATCTCTGTCTCTTTCAATAAAACCTGCTTCTAACGCTTTTTCTCTCCTACGCATTTCTCCTCTAGTCAAATCCAACCATCCTTTACTCTAATGCTATGATGATTCGGACACACAATAAGTTGATTACTCGCATCGTTATTAAGGCTCGACACAAAATAATCGATGTGATGTGCTTCAACAATATGCGAACCATATGTGCTATTAGGCAGATATTCATTTCAAGCCACTATATCCCAGCCAGCATTTCTTAATTGCTTATCAATTTTTACACGAGCTTTTTCTTCCGGTAACATAGGCACACTCTTCCTTTCTAATCCATTCTCTCATACCATGTGTCCCAAAATCAGGACTTGACATACTTCCCTGACTTAATTCTTTTATCTGCCGGTTTCACAGCATCCTTTGGAATGGCCCATGTATTACCGAATTTCATAGCCCCATCTATCATTCCTTCGTTACAGATTGTCTGCACTCTTCTCACTGAAAGATTCCACTTTTCTGCTGTTTCTTTAATTGTCATATATTCCATATTTCTTACCTCAATAAAGTTATAAAATACGACATTTTACTCTACCCTTTATTATGAGCGCAGAGACGCCGAAAATCAATCTAAATCTATACATATTTCAGCGTACAGCCCATTACCTCTCCGCGTACAAAATTCCATAAAAATAACCTTTCATCGCACCTGATACCAACTACGCCAAAAGGTCTATTTTTACTACACCCATATTCAATTTTTCAATACAAGCACATATTTTTAAACCTATTTTTGTCGATATGTTTCCTTCAAAATAGGCCACAAACCCGCTTAAAATTGGCATTTCTTCGAGAGTAAGCACACTGTCTCCACATGCACCGTACTCGGGAATAAATCGACGCACGCGATCCTTTCCACTTTATATCCTCTTCCTTGCAGCATCTCAAGATCTCTTGCAAGACTGGTCGGCTTACACGCAATATACACCAGTCTGTCCACGCCGAAATTACAGATTTTCTCCAGTGCCTTCGGATGTACACCGTCACGTGGCGGGTCGAGCATGATCAGATCCGGTACTTCGCCGAGTTCATCGATGACTTTTAATACATCACCAGCCCAGAAAGTACAGTTGTCCAGTCCGTTCAGTGCCGCATTTTCTTTGGCTGCCTCTACTGCTTCTTCTACAATCTCTACACCAACAACTTTCTTTGCGACTGGAGCGAGGATCTGTGCGATGGTTCCGGTTCCGCTGTACAGATCGAATACGACTTTATCTTTGGTGTCTCCGATATATTCTCTTGCTTTTTCGTACAATACTTCTGCTCCCAGCGAATTAGTCTGGAAGAATGAGAACGGTGTAATCTTGAATTTCAGTCCCAGCAGTTCTTCATAGAAATAATTCTGTCCGTAGATAATCTCGGTTCCTTCGTCTTTTACCACATCTGCCAGACTGTCATTAGAGGTATGCAGAATGCCTGCGATACTTCCTTTCAGTTCCAGATTCTGCAGTGCCTCTGCCCATTTCTTCATATCAAATGCATCCGATTCCGTAGTCGTAACCAGATCAACAAGGATCTGTCCGGTCTTTACCGCTTTCCGCACCAACAGATGACGGAAATATCCATCATGACGCATTTTATGATAATACGGAAGTCCGCTCTCTGACGCGTACTCTAATGTGCAAGTAAGGATTTTACGGAAGTCTTCATCCACGATCTGACATTCCGGCACATTGACAATATCATGAAAGCTTCCGCGCTTGTGCATACCGAGTGCTAACGGTCCGTCTTTATATTCATCACCAAATGAGAATTCCATCTTATTGCGATATTCGCTGATTGCAGGGCTTGGACTGACACCTTCCCATACATAATCACCGTTAACAGCCTCATCCATCATGGCTTTAACCTGTTCCTCCTTCATACGAAGCTGACACTCATATGGCAATGTCTGATACGTACAGCCTCCGCATGCTCCAAAATGCGGACATGGTGATGTCACTTCGTCCGCTGACGGCTCCAGCACTTCCAGGAGTCTTCCTTCTGCTTTGCCTTTACGCATCTTATTAATCGATGCCTTCACCTTCTGTCCCGGTATGGCATTTTTTACGATCAGAGTCTTTTCCTCTCCCTCGACTTTCACAATTCCTTTATTCGGGAAATCTACCTTCGTTACAATTCCTTCTACGATCTGTCCTTTTTTCATCTTCTATCCTATCCATTTCTTCTATCTTAATTATCGTTCAGACTTAATCATTGTTCAGAGCCACTTCCAAAATGCTTCGCATTTCGTCAGTGTGCGTATCCGCCACATAGAATCTCAGTTCAGGGTGTTGTTCGTGTAAACACGACACCGCCCTGATTTGGAATCCTGCGTGGCTCTGAACGATACAAAAAGGCACTTCTATTGAAGTGCCCTTTGCATCTGAACTGTCTAACTATACCTGATCCTCTTCGTTGAAAAAGTCATCATCGAAATCGTCTTCGAAGTCTTCTTCAAAATCTTCCAGATAATCCGGTGTCAGGAAACAGTATACTGCATATGCGATACCTGCTACTGCTGCAACTGCTCCGACAATAGCCAGAATCATAAGAATGATCTTACAATTCTTCTCGTCTTCCTCTTTCTTGTGGATCAGTTCATTTAATTTGGAAGTAGCCAGAACTTCCTCAAGCTTGTTCATGTTCATATTCATGCTCCCGCTCCTTTCCGCTTACCATGTATTGATGATGCCGGGATTCAAAGCCCGGCTATGATGTGTTTATTATAACACCTAAGCCTGCCGATTACTACTTTTTTTAACAAAATATACCCGCATTTCTTAACGGATTTCTTAATCAATTTTCTGCAGTCTCGCAAATGTTGCAAACATCTTTTTCTGACCTGCCTGATCAAACTGTACAGTCACTTCGTAATCTCTTCCGCCCTCTGTGATTGCGGTCACAAGTCCATCTCCAAACTTCATGTGACGGACTCTGTCGCCCACGTCATAGCCAGGTCCTTTGCCGTCTGCGACCTTGAACTGCTGAATCGGTTTTGCCTGAAATGCTTTCGTATGGAAGCTTTTCTTTGCCTGCTGATATGCTGTCTGTACCGGTGGTTCCGGTTTCTCATTCTTAAATGCATCTCCATCGGATAATAGCTCAACCGGAATCTCTTTTAAGAATCTGGACATCTTATTATACTGCATTTCACCACGAATCATACGTCTTCTTGCGTAGGTCAGTGTCAGTTCCTGCTCTGCTCTTGTGATTCCCACGTAGCAAAGTCTCCGTTCCTCCTCGATCTCGCTCTTATCGTCCGAAGTGATGCACATATAACTTGGAAATACGCCATCTTCCATACCTGCCAGATACACCTGTGGGAATTCCAGTCCTTTTGCACTGTGAAGTGTCATCAATACCACGTAATCGCTGTCTTCTTCCAGGCTGTCGATATCGGCTACCAGCGCCACTTCCTCCAGAAATCCGCTCAACGTTGCCGTTTCTCCCTGGTCTTCGCAGACCTCTTCGTATGCAATAATCTTATTCTTCAACTCATCGATATTTTCAATACGCGCTTCTGCTTCAATCTCGCCTTCACCCTTCAGTTCTTCCAGATAACCTGTTTCTTCCAGAATCTCATCGACTAATTCAGATATCTTAATCCGTTCTGCATCCATTTTGAAATGCTCAATGAGTGCTACAAAGGATTCCATTTTGGATGCGCCCCTGCCGATATTCGGGATAAATTCTACTCCCATCAATGCTTCATAGAATCCCAGTTCCCGGGCAAGTGCATACTCCTGCACACGATTCACACTGGTTAGTCCGATACCGCGTTTCGGCACATTGATAATACGGCGGACTGCAATATCGTCTTTGGCATTATCGATTGTCTTCAGATATGCCAGTATATCCTTGATCTCCTTACGGGCATAGAAATTGATACCGCCCACGATCTTATATGGAATATTCGCTGTGACAAATTTCTCCTCGAACAGACGGGACTGTGCATTGGTTCGGTAAAGGATCGCAAAATCATTATAATTTGCCCCATTGCCACGGGTCTTTCTGCGGATATCATCTACAATAAACTCTGCCTCATCATAGGCAGAATCAAACTGGCGGAACTGGATCTTATCGCCCTCGTCATTATCCGTCCACAGCGTCTTATCCTTTCTGCCGCGGTTATTGCGGATCACAGCATTGGCCGCATTCAGGATCGTACCTGTAGAACGGTAATTCTGTTCCAGTTTGATCACTTTTGCATCTGAAAATACCTGCTCAAAATCCAGAATATTACGAATATTAGCGCCACGGAATTTGTAAATGGACTGGTCATCATCACCAACCACACACAAATTACGATACTTCGCTGCCAAAATGCTTATAAACTGAAACTGTACCGTATTAGTATCCTGATACTCATCCACCATGATATAACGGAATCTTTCCTGATAATACTCCAGCACATCCGGCTGTGTTTGAAACAGCTGTACCGCTTTCAGCAGCAGATCATCAAAGTCCAATGCATTGTTGGCACGCATCTGTTTCTCGTATTCTTCATATACCGTTGCGATCTTCTGCCGTCCGAAGTCACCCTCTGCTTTCAGACGGTACTCCTCCGGCGTGATCATTTCATTCTTTGCTGAAGATATGGCTGATAAGAGATTACGTTCTTTAAATACCTTCGTATCAATCTGCAGATATTTGCAGATATCCTTCATCAGTGTCTTCTGATCATCCGTATCGTATATAGTAAAGCTGTTGTCATAGCCAAGTCTGTCTATGTATCTTCTCAGAATCCGCACGCAGGTTGAATGAAATGTACTTACCCAGATGCTTTCTGCGCCAAATCCTACAATCTTATCCACACGTTCCCGCATTTCACCCGCAGCTTTGTTAGTAAATGTGATTGCCAGTATATTCCATGGGTTTACGCCCTTTTCCTCGATCAGATATGCAATCCTGTGGGTAAGCACTCTGGTTTTTCCTGATCCTGCACCTGCCAGAATCAGGAGCGGTCCTTCTGTATGCTGCACCGCCTCGCACTGAGGCGGATTCAGTGTCTCCAAATCTATCATGTTATTCCTCGCAATTTCTCTTTATTCTACAATCCAGCAATGAATATCGGATGCACCGGCATATTGTTCCAGATATTTTTTACCATATTCCATTGCTTTTTCCAAATCCTGACTATCAGAAAATGAATAGATCAGTGTCAATACTTCCGTTGCATCTTCTGTAATCATCGCACGCTCTGAATCACTGGTGGAACTTCCAATTGCTCCCTCCGCATCTGCAAGAACCGGCAGACAGTCAATCTTAATCTCTTCTTTTCCGATTCCTTTATATGTCTCTCCATCTCTTCCAATACGAAATATCAGCTGATCCGCAATCTTGCTGCAGTCATAGGAGCCAACAGAGAAGCCAGATTCTATAGAGATCAGATTATTCACATCCACAACTGTATTCACCTCATACAGACCTTTACCCTGCCCAATTCGCCGGATCAGTGCCTCAGAGGATACTCTGTAACGGCTCGGATCTTTGCCAAATGCCTTGTATGCAAGACGTGATTCCTTAATATTCGGTATATCATTCACACCATAATCAAAGATAGCGTCTCTGGTCTTTTTAAAAACATCTTTCTTCAGATATGACCACATATCTTCATTTTTCTTTTCCACTTTCACCTGGTACTGTAAACATCCAACCCTGGTCTGCGGCCATTTTTCTTTCATGCCAGGATCTATCCTAAGACTCTTCATTATATATTCCTCCAACCGAATACTCACTGACTCATTCTCATTGAATGCATCGTTGCTGTGCTTTAACAGTATACCTCAGTTTAACTTTCCATTCAACCGGAAAAGCACCCGGAGCCTGAGCCCCGAGTGCCATTCATGAATGTCCTTATTCTTTTAATTCCGGCTGATTTTATGCGGAAATGCTGTTTCCGGTATACAACTGATAATATCTTCCTTTTTCCTCGATCAGCTGGTCATGCGTACCACGTTCAATGATCCGTCCCTGCTCCAGTACCATGATACAGTCGGAATTGCGTACAGTAGACAGTCTGTGTGCAATGACAAATGTTGTCCGTCCGTGCATCAGGCGATCCATACCTTCCTGTACGATTCGCTCTGTTCTGGTATCAATGGAACTTGTCGCCTCATCCAGAATCAGTACCGGCGGATCTGCGACTGCTGCCCTCGCGATCGCAAGAAGCTGTCTCTGTCCCTGGCTTAAGTTCGCTCCGTCTCCGGTCAGAACTGTGTTATAACCTTCCGGCAGTCTGCGGATAAATCCGTCTGCATTGGCAAGTTTTGCTGCCGCAACAACCTCATCGTCCGTTGCATCCAGGCGGCCAAACCGTATGTTGTCCATAACCGTTCCGGTGAATAAATGGGTATCCTGCAGTACAATACCAAGTGATTTTCTCAGATCAGATTTCTTGATCTTATTAATATTGATGCCATCGTAACGGATCTTACCATCCTGAATATCATAAAAACGGTTAATCAGATTGGTGATCGTCGTCTTACCGGCTCCTGTTGATCCTACAAACGCAATCTTCTGACCCGGTTCCGCAAACAACTTGATATTATGCAGTACGATCTTATCATCCGTATAGCCGAAATCCACATCGTTAAATACCACATTGCCCTGAACTTCTACATAATCGGTTGTTCCATCTGCCTGATGAGTATGTTTCCATGCCCAATGTCCGGTACGTTCGTCTGTCGGTACTAATTTTCCATTCTCTTCTTTTGCATTTACCAGTGTCACATAACCGTTATCTACCTCTGGCTCTTCATCCAGCAGATTGAAGATACGCTCTGCTCCTGCAAGCGCCATAACGATCGCATTTAACTGCATACTGATCTGGTTGATCGGCATACTGAAACTCTTGTTGAATGTCAGGAAACTTGCCAGACCGCCAAGTGTCAGTCCGCCGATTCCATTTAACGCCAGCACACCTCCTACGATAGCACACACCACGTAGCTGACATTGCCAAGCTGTGCATTGATCGGCCCCAGAATATTGGAAAATGTATTCGCACGGTCTGCACTGACATACAGTTCATTATTCAGTTCCCGGAACTTTTCTTTGCTTTCTTCCTCATGGCAGAATACTTTTACCACCTTCTGGCCGTTCATCATTTCCTCGATATAACCATTTACCGCACCAAGATTCTTCTGCTGTCTGGCAAAATATTTACCACTCTGTCCGGTCGCTTTCTTGGTAAAGAACAGCATAATGCCGACCATGATAAGTGTAACTGCTGACAGTGGAATGCTCAGGATCAGCATACTGATAAAGGTACTGATAATGGTAATTCCGCTGTTCAGAAACTGTGGAATACTCTGGCTGATCATCTGACGCAGCGTATCGATATCGTTCGTATATACAGACATGATATCACCATGCGCATGCGTGTCAAAATACTTGATCGGCAGTTTTTCCATATGGCTGAACAGGTCTTTTCTCATATTATGAAGAGTTCCCTGTGTAATGTATACCATGATCAGATTGTAAATGTATACAGATACTACACCCACTGCATAAAACACTGCCACCTGGCCAATTGCTTTTGCAAGCGGTGCAAAGTTCGGATGGTCAGTCAGCAGAAATGGCGTAATGTAATCGTCGATCAGCTTCTGCATAAATAAAGTTCCCTGTACATTTGCGAGCACGCTCACAAAAATAAGGATCACAACCAGAAAGAACTGGTATTTATAATTCTGGAATACATAGGACATAATCCGCTTAAAAATCTTGCCCGGATTCTTGACATTGGACTTCATGCCCCGCATCTGTCTTGCATTCTGTGCCATCTTACTCACCTGCCTTTTCATCAAAATCTCCGCCGCCCTGTGTCTGCGACTCGTAAATTTCGCGATAGATCTCATTCGTCTCCACCAGTTCCTCATGAGAAGCAAATCCATCTATACATCCTTCATTTAACACGATGATACGGTCTGCATCCTGAAGACTGGAAATACGCTGGGAAATGATGATCTTCGTCGTATTCGGGATCTCTTCACGGAATGCCCGGCGGATGTTTGCATCTGTTGCCGTATCTACTGCACTGGTACTGTCATCCAGGATCAGAATCTTCGGTTTCTTAAGCAGTGCTCTCGCAATACACAGACGCTGTTTCTGACCACCGGATACGTTACTTCCGCCCTGCTCTATGTAGGTGTTATATCCATCCGGAAAACGCTGGATAAATTCGTCTGCGCAGGCTAACTTACATGCACGGATGCATTCTTCCTCGCTGGCATCCTTGTCACCCCAGCGCAGGTTCTCAAGGATTGTTCCTGAGAACAGCACATTGTTCTGAAGTACCACGGATACCTGATTACGCAGGACTTCCATATCATAATCCTTTACGTTGTGACCGCCTACGATCAATTCACCGTTCGTCACATCGTAGAGACGGCTGATCAGATTGACCAGACTGGTCTTGGCACTTCCGGTCGCTCCCAGAATACCGATAGTCTCACCGGACTTGATCGACAGATTAATGTTTTTCAATACCGGAGTCTCACTGTCTTTGAAATATGCAAAATCCACATGTTTAAATTCAATTGCACCATTCGGCACTTCCATGACCGGATGCTCCGGATTCTCTAATGTACTGGTCTCATTTAATACTTCTGCCACTCGGCGTACACTTGCCACACTCATGGAAAGCATGACAAATACCATCGACAGCATCATCAGACTCATCAGAATATTCATGCAGTATGCTAACAGACTCATCAGTTCGCCTGTGGTCAGCGAATTCGACACAATCATCTTAGCGCCCAGCCAACTGATCAGCAGAATACAGGTATATACAGTCGTCTGCATCAGCGGTGCATTAAGGATTACATTCTTCTCTGCACGGACAAAAATCTTATAGATATTCTCACTTGCTTTCTGGAACTTTGTAGTCTCTTCACCTTCTCTTACATATGCCTTAACCACCCGAATTCCGGATACATTTTCCTGAACCGATGCATTTAACTCATCGTATTTCGGAAATGCCATCTGAAAATATTTGGTCGCATGACGGATCAGACAGAATAAGATCACGCCAAGGATAATGACCGCACAAAGGTAAATGCTTGCAAGTCTTCTATTGATTAAAAATGCCATCGTCATGGCGCAGATAATGCTTGCCGGTGCACGCATGGACATACGCAGCGACATCTGGTATGCGTTCTGAATATTGGTAACATCTGTCGTCAGACGAGTCACCAGACCTGCTGTGCTGAAACGGTCAATATTCGCAAATGAAAATGTCTGAATGTTATTAAACATCGCCTCCCGCAAGTTTCTGGCAAGTCCCGCACTGGCCTTCGCACCGTAACGTCCGCCCGCCATACCGGCAAGCAGTCCCAACAGTGCTGCCACGATCATCAGACTGCCTACTTTGTATATATGATGGATATTTCCCGCATTCACTCCCTGATCAATGATTGATGCCATCAGAAACGGAATGATCATTTCCATCAATACTTCCAGGATCATATAGATTGGCGTTGCAATCGATGCCCGTTTAAATTCTTTCACTTCTTTCAAAATTGTCCGAAGCATATTCTTCCTCCTCTCCACCTGCCTGTATTCGTATCAGATTCTTCTTGATTTTCGTCATGATTCGATACAGACTGTCCAGTTCTTCTTCTGTAATATCTATCACCTGTTCTTTTTCCAACATTGAAATCAGGTATTCCATCTTCAAATGATTCTCCTCACCTTTTGCTGTCAGACTGACACATTTCAGTCTGGCATCTCCCGGCACGGATCTGCGCTCTACATATCCCTTCTTCTCCATCAGCTGTATAATATTGGTTACTGTAGATCTTCGGATATCAAATGTATGCTCAATATCCTTCTGGCAGATTACCTGCTCTCTGTTCTCATACAGATATCGCATGACCCAGCCATGCATCAGTGTTACTTCATCCAGACCTTCCGCACGCACACGAGAACTCAAGTTACGGAACATCAGACGATCTATCTGATGAATCATCGGTCCCAGCGGAACATCTCTGGTAATTTCTTCAAATTTTCCACGTTCACAATTGTGCATAACACCACCCCTTCTCTATAATGGTCTCATAAATTAAGACACTTTTTCGGACAGTTTTTAATGAATCTGATATACTTAAACCAGTATGAAAGAAAGGATCCATTATCATG
>NZ_JAOQJV010000017.1:0-54149 GCF_025567415.1 Dorea ammoniilytica | reverse complement strand
TAAACGACAGCAATACTATGCTTCACTGCAGGGGGCTGCATAAGGTCGAACATTCTTGAGAATAAAGTGTAAACCAATATTGACAATATCAGTTTCTGGAATGCGTAAGAAGAATTCTTTGCCTATACGGCGGAAGATTTCTTTGGAAATCGTATATTCCGGCTCCAGATTCTCGGCAATCTCCATATCAGAGGGTTCAATAAAGAACCAGTCCTGCATACGTTCTAATGCGACATACAACTGAATAATCGCATTATTTAATGATGCTTCTGTAATTGGATGCTTGAACGAGACGAATGTTTCTACAAGTATATTTTTTATCTTTTCGATAGAAGAATTACTACCCTGTTCAGATAAAGCAGCAACGGTATTTGTGATAATCAGATTCTGATCCATCAGACAAAGGCGTTTGTTAATTTCGCTTCCATCAATAATTACTTTATTAGAACTGCGTAATAATTCCAGATTATATCTGGCAACTACCTCGGACACGCCTTTCAGGTCATTTAACAAAGTAGAACGAGATACAAATACAGCAGATTCCAGATCATAAAGTGAAATGGCACGATGTTCCTTTAATAACAGATGCAAGATCTGATTGACTCTTCCGTTTGGATAGTTCAATGTTGCAGAACTGAACTGTTGATAATAAGAGTCTTTTAATGCAGAGAAAAGGGAAGAATCCTGAATTAAGATTCTACAGCCTTTTCGCGTAGTAGACTCGAATATTACGCAATTTGTTGATTCGAGCTCGGTTTTGATTTGCCGTATATCATTTTGGATTGTGCGCAGACTACACTGATGTTTACTGGAAAAGTAGGAAGCAGTCATATAAACTTCCGGTTTTTCAAATAATTCTAGTAAAATTTCTAATTGTCGTTGGTTTAATAGCAATATTATACACCTCTCAATAGTTAAGCCCAAAGTCAAATAAATGGAATAATACAAACCACAGCTTAATATATAATAATACATATTACAGCTTATCATTAATAATATAAAGAATTATCCGAAGATATTACGAGTATTTGGCAATAACGCGAAAAAAAGTAATAGAGTAATTGCGTAAATCCATAATTAAGTAATTACTCTATTACAGTGTGGTTGTTATGAGTGAAATTGTGGAAACTGTCAGATGCATATCTGAGGGACTTGCAATTATTGTGCGAAATGACTGAAGAGGGCATTTCGCATATTGCGTAATTATGGCGAAATATATTAAGTCCGAGTCTCTTGAGAAAGATGTTATTATTGATAACAGCATAAGCCACGTTGCATATGACGACAAAGATTGTGCGTCATAACAGGTACGCTGGTTCTCTCTAAACCGTAAGCACGAGCTGGCTTGTGATGAGTAAATAGACAGATAGAGAAAGGATGAATTACACAATGGCTGATTCAAAAATTCGTGTAGTACTGGTTTCTCATGGAGAACAGTCAAAAGGAATGTTGAACACGGTACAGATGCTTCTTGGGGAGCAGACAAATATTGCTGCATATTCTTTATATCCAGAGCAGACAATTGATGATCTGACAAAGGTATTAAGAGAGGAAATTGAGAAATACGGAGCGGAAAATATTATTTTCCTGACAGAGTTGAAACATGGCTCTCCGTTCAATGCAGTCGTATCGCTCACAAGAGACTACGACGTTTATCATGTGACTGGAACCAATCTGGCAATGCTGATGACAATCGTGCTGGAACGTGATTTCGAGGGAGCAACCTGTGAGGGACTGTGTGAAGCGGCAATCAACGCAGCTGCAGACAGCTACGTGGATGTTAGAAAAATGTTAATGGATTCTGATGATGACGAGGAGGACGAATAAGATGGCAGAGATGAGAAATGTCGTATTGGCCCGTGTTGATGACCGTCTGATCCACGGAGAAGTGGTAACAGCATGGACACCAACTTTCAAAGCAAACAAAATCATTATTATTGATGATGAAGTTGCAAAGGATACTTTTAATGTACGTGTAGTAAAGGCACTGGCTCCGGCTGGTACAAAAGTAATCGTATACAATGTAGAAAAGGCAGCTGAGAAACTGATGGTTCAGGGTGTGCCTGGAGAGAGACTTCTGCTTTTAGCAAAGACTCCGACTACATACAATCGTCTGATCAAAGCGGGAGTTCCGTTGAAAGAGGTTAACCTCGGAGGAGCTGGTATCCGTGGAGAGAGACAGCCATTCATTAATAACGTAGCATTAAATCCTGAAGAAGTTCTGGCGTGTGAGGAAATGCAGAAAGCTGGCGTTAATGTATATTACCAGCTCGTTCCGGAACAGTCAGTCGTCAAGATTGATGATGCGTTAAAAAAAGCTAAAGATAACTTTGGCTTATAAAAAACTCAATAACTAAAAAGGAGAGATGAAAAATGAGTTTAGGTGTAGCGATTCTTTGTGGAATCATTTATTGGCTCGCTGAAGCAAACCTTCCATTCGTTGGACTTTGGACACTCCAGAGACCACTGGTTTGTGGATTTCTTACAGGATGTTTGCTGGGACAGCCTGTAACAGGTGCGGTTGTAGGTGCAACAATCAACCTGGTATACCTCGGATTTATTTCCGCTGGTGGATCAATGCCTGCAGATATGGCATTGGCAGGTGTACTTGGTGTTGCATACGCAATCACTGGTAACCTTGATGCAGATACAGCTCTTGCAATCGCAGTTCCGATTGGTCTGCTGGGAACAATCGTATGGTACCTGCGTATGACAATTGACTCTGTATTCGTACACATGGGAGATAAATGGGTTGCAGAAGGTAAGTTCAATAACCTGTACCTGTCAAACGTAATCCTGCCACAGATCTTCTCTGCAATTATCTGTGTAACTCCGTGTACACTGGCTGCATACTTTGGTGCTGACTACATTCAGTCATTCATCGATATGTGTGCTGGTAAGCCACTGCAGATCTTCCAGGTAATCGGTGGATTAATGCCTGCACTTGGTATTGCAATCACACTGCAGTACATCTTCAAAGGCGAGGCTCGTATCTTCCTGTTCTTAGGATTTATGATCGCAACAGTTTCTGGAATGACACTGATCGAGCAGGGTATTGTAGGTCTGATCATGGCTATCATCTACATTCAGCTTGCAGGTGGAAAGACAGCAGTAGCTGCTACAGCTGGAGCACCAGCTGATGGAGCATACGACCCGGATTATGATCCGGATGAAGACTAAGAGGAGGTAGAGCGAAATGGCAAAGAAAGAATGGAAACAGAGATTGATTCCTAAGAAAGCCCTGTTTAGAGCCTCCTTAATCTGGGAGACCTGGGTTCAGACATGTTACAACTATGAGCGTATGATGGGTATGGCATGTGCCCACACATTCCTTCCGGTAGTAAAATACTTATACCCGGATAACAAAGAAAAACAGATTGATGTAATGACTCGTGAGATGGAGTTCTTCAACGTACATCCGGAGTTTGGTTCATGTATCCTTGGTCTGGCTATTTCTCTTGAAGAGGAAAAAGCTATGGGCAACGATATTCCGAACGAATTCATTACAAACATCAAGACTTCCCTGATGGGACCTCTTGCTGGTGTTGGTGATACTATTTGGCAGGGAGTTTTGATCCCGATTCTGCTGGCTCTGTGTATTGATATTACACGTTCCGGTGATGGAAACATCTGGGGAGCAATTATTTACGCAGTACTGATGTTCTTCATTACATATATTTTCTCATATCTTAACTTTATGTTTGGATATAATGCCGGTAGTGAGGCTATCATGGACTTCCTAGAAAAAGGAATTCTGAACAAGCTTCTGAAAGCAGCTTCTATCATGGGTTGTATGGTAATGGGTGGTCTGATCGTTAACTATGTAAAAGTTAAATGTGGTATCACGATTTCTACATCAGGATCAGATTTCTCACTGCAGGAGAGCCTGTTTGACGCAGTACTTCCTAACATTCTTCCACTGGCAGCAACCATGGGTATCTATGGTCTGATGCAGAAGAAATGGACATCTATCAAGATTATTCTGTTAATCGTAGTAGTTGGTGTTGTATGTGGATTCTTCAACATTCTGGTTGCTTAATTGTAACAACGGTTTAAAGAATCAAAAGATATGAATCGAGTAGGAGTAATCCTACTCGATTTTTATCGTTATATCATGTATAATATGGTGATGCTAGTGGAGTGCAAAGCACAAAACAATCCGAAGGAATTCTATAATACGTATTGATTACAGGACTCAATAGTATAAAATGGGAATTACCTCGTTAGAAATGTCAGGAGAGAATTATGGCTGGAAATTGTGATATCTGTGGAGAGAAACTTGGATTTAGAAAATTCCATTGTCAGGATGGTGTGGTATGTAAGAAGTGCTACGCTGTAGTAAGTAATGGATTTACAGAGACCATTACAAAGAAAACACTTGCTGAACTGAAAAAAACATATGAGGCAAATGCGGTTCCGATTGATCTGGGCGAAGATGGTTTTGTAGTTACCCGTAAAATACAGTCGCTGTTACTGATCGATGAGCAGAATAAGAAGTTTTGTATTTCTGGAAATCCGACAGTTTCAAAAGAATACAGCAGACCGGAAATCTATCATTATGAAGATCTGATGGGATATATGCTGATTTGTGAGCCTGAGCTTACACCGGAAGAACTGGTACATCTGAAAGAAGATAAAAAGACGGTTAAGGTTATCAAAAAGCTGAAAGTACGCATGAAGATCAAAGGCGTAGGTATCAAGGATCTGGTGGTACTTGCCAGTCCGGTAAGATCATCAACATATGCATTCCGTAAGTCTTATCAGGTGGCGATGGATATATTGAAAGAATTGAATGCAATTAAAGAAGCATAAAGAATAAAAATGTGCTGTTATACTTGTGATTGTTTGAAATTATGAGAATAACAGCACATTTTTATTTTAACTATTTCACTGGTACACAGTCAGCAGAAAACCATTCCTGAATCATTTGGACACTGACATTCAGAGCCAGGGAAATCTGTTCCAGAGCCATTCCCATATGCTGCAGATTTTTAGCCGTTTCTTTTTGAGTATGCAGGATACCTTGAGCTTCACCAATTAAGATTCCTTCATTTCTTTCTTCTACAATCAGTTCATTTAATTTATCACACATAATATCAACTCCTTTTTGCGTTTCTTTTAGTTCTAGTACCCGTTGTGCCAGAATTTCGCTATGCATATCATGAGGATCAGAGCAATGCAGGTCGTGCATAAGTCTGCCGAGAGTAGTATCATCCTGAAATGATGAATTAACATAGATGATATGTAATTGATCGTGGCATTGCTGGCAGTTTTCTTCAATCGTTCGGTTAATGTGACAGATTGGCAAATTGCAACCAAGCGTGTCATTTTCTGTAATGAAAATGATATAGGTATCAGGTAGTTCATTAGGAACCTGACCGGTTTCCAATGTGTTGGCATCCACTAAGCTGCCGTGATAGCGGGCTCTTTTCAAAGAGGCACCGCTGTCTGCATTCTGAAATTCAATGTTATATTTTCTGCCGGAATTATCTAAGGCTATGCAATCAAGTATGGAAGAACGTCCTTGAAGATTTTTGTAGTCCGCCTGAAGGATCTGGTCTTTTAATTTCAAATTATCCTGATCCATAATGACCTTTAATATGTATTCTGTACAGGCACTGTCTTTTAGAACGTTGCGCATAAAAATATCGTCCATGATAGTGAGGTCTTTTAGAATACTCAGGTAAATTTCACGTTGTTGTAGTAGCGTGCCTGGCTGCAAGGATGTAGCTGTTGACATATAAGAAAATACCTCCGTGTATGAATGGTGAAAGCATTTTCGTTTAGAATAGTATATCATCATAAACGATGCTTTACAATGTGAAAAATGAAGATTACGGTACCTGGTGGAAACAATATAACATAACTATGTGAACTAATCAAGAACTTTATGTTGAAAAATAAAAATAATTTATGTGAATTAAACAGAAATGTAATATAAGAAAATGCTGATGATATCCATTAGGATTACCGCAAAATGATGATTTAAATGGAACATTTCTGCGCGGAGACTAATTATAATTATCTGCTGAAGTAGCGTGTGTTTATAGATGACATCTATTAATAGATGTGAAAAACCTATTATGCACACTCTCTTAAATTTGATATAATTTTTAATAGAAAGAAACAAAAGATTTTAAGTTGTCCTTCCCCCAGCTACTTACACGTATACGGACACCCAGGTGAAAATCATACATGCTATGAGAATATGGAAAAGGACAATTTTTTTGTGTCTTATTTCGGAGAATAAAAACTGAATAAAGGATGTGCAAGGAGTGGAAATGATGGAAGAACTGATATATGTAGACAGACGAAATTCTAACTGTAATAAGTGGGATGGTCAGACGGCAATGTTTGGCGAGGAAGGACTTCACGCTATGTGGGTTGCTGACATGGATTTTAAGATTCCGCAATGTGTTCAGAAAGCATTACATGATTATGTGGATTTTGGAACAGTTGGCTATTATCGGATTCCAGATGGATATTATGATGCATTTATTAACTGGGAAAAGGCACATTTTAATTTTGAAGTAAAGAGAGAATGGCTGCGTTTTGCACCAGGGGTTGTAGCAGCCTTTAACTGGATGCTTCAGATTCTGACAGAGCCAGACGATGCAGTGATCGTAATGACTCCGGTGTATTATCCATTTTTACAGGCAGTAACGAATAACGAACGTAAGCTGATCACATCGGAGCTAGTTAATGAAGATGGTGAATACACAATTGACTTTGAGGATTTTGAAAAGAAAATAATAGACAACGATGTAAAAGCGTTTATTCTGTGCTCACCACATAACCCGGTGGCAAGAGTCTGGACGAAGGAAGAACTCACAAGGATGTTTGAAATCTGTCACAGACATCATGTGTATGTAATCTCCGATGAGATTCATCAGGATTTTGTGTTTGGTGACAAAGTGCAGATACCGTCTTACCAGGCAACAGAGCATTGGGATGAAATGGTTGCAATCACAGCTCCGTCCAAGACATTTAATCTCGCAGGAGGGCAGAATTCATTCATGATCATTGCGGATGAAAAGCTTCGTGCGAGATGGGATGATTTCGCTAAGAGAATCCGTCTGATGACAGGTAATGCGTTTGGGTTTGTGGCTGCGGAGGCGGCTTACAAAGGCGGTCAGGACTGGCTTGATAAAGTAAAGAAGCAGATTGTCGATAACGATCAGTATTTGAGAGAGCTGTTTAAAGAGAACCTTCCGGAGATTGTGGTAACCCCGCTGGAAGGTACTTATCTGGTATGGATTGATCTGCGGGCATATGTGAAGCCGGAAGATACGAGAGAGTTTATACAGAAGAAATGCCGTCTGGCGGTAGACTTTGGAGACTGGTTCGGTGGTGAACAGTTTAATGGATTTATCCGCATGAATCTTGCCACTTCGAGAGAGAATGTAGAGATTGGTGCGAAGCGTATTATGGATGGGATTTTGAAAGAGAGAAAGGCTTTTATACATGAGTAGTATTAAGATTAACAACTTATCATTTGCATATGAAAGTGGCGGCAAATTAATTTTAAAAGATATTAATACGGAGATTGGAGACGGAGAATTTGTCTGCATTCTGGGACAGTCCGGATGTGGAAAAAGTACACTTCTTCGTCTGTTGGCTGGTCTTGAGACGGCAACAGAGGGCGAGATTTTGAATGATGGTGAGGTGATCGGCAACCCGAGCCTCAACAAGGGAGTGGTATTCCAGGATTACGGTCTGTTTCCGTGGATGACAGCAGGTGAAAATATCATGCTGGCATTGAAACAGAAGTTCCCGAAAAGGAATAAAAAGGAATTAAAGGAAATTGCTATCAACATGATAAAAGCTGTTGGATTGGATGAAGCAGTATATAAGAAGCTTCCGAAAGAGCTGTCTGGTGGTATGAAGCAGAGATGTGCAATCGCACAGGCATTTAGTATTGATCCGCCAATCCTGTTGATGGACGAGCCATTTGGCGCATTAGATGCGGTAACTCGTGCAAGACTTCAGGATTTGATCCGAGAACTCTGGGCACAGGAAGAAAAGAAGAAAACGGTATTTTTCGTAACACATGATGTGGATGAAGCCCTTCTACTGGCGAACCGTATTCTGGTACTTGGACAGTCACCGAGTCATATTATTTATGATGTTACGATTCCGGAAGAACAGCATCCGACTCGTGACACATTGTTTGAAAATATGGAAATGATGAAGCTGCGTATGACATTGATCAATCAGATTAACAAAGATGTAACGACGCATATTTAAAATGGTAATGCGTTAGGATGATCGGAGCTGATTTTGGTATATACAGGGACGCCTGTTATATATAATGCATTATCCGAAAACGAATGGAGTAGCTGACCATCGAACGGTAATGTGGTAGGTTTATTTAATTTTTAGAAGGAGAAAGATTATGAAGAAGAGAGTATTAGCAATGGTGTTAGCACTTGGCATGACTTTTGGACTTGCAGGATGTGCTGGCAGTGACAAAGCCGCAGACACAAACGATAAGAAAGAATCAACTGACACAGAATCTAAGGATGAACTTACAACTGTAAAATGGAACTATGGTTCAAGTGGTAACGTTCTGGTAACGATCGCAGAGGAAGAAGGATACTTTGAAGACGAAGGAATCAAGATCGAGCCGGTAGAAGCTACACAGAACATGGATGCTATGGCACTTCTTGCGGCTGGTAAGGTAGACGTAGTATCAAATGCAGGTACATCTAACCCACTTCAGCAGATCGCACAGGGTGTAGACCTTACAATCTTCGGCGGACACATGGTAGAAGGTTGTATGCCGGTTATCGCAAAAGCAGGAACAGAGTGGAACGGTATTGAGTCATTCATCGGTGAGTCTGTGGCTGTAAATCCAAGCTACTTTGCATTCACAGGTGCGGTTATGGATCTTGGATATGACAATCCTCTGGATGTAGTAGACTGGAAAGTATACTCAAGCTATGATGATGCTCTTGTTGCTGTACAGAACGGTGAAGTAAAATACGCTCTTATGGGAACACAGAACAATTATGGTATCAAAGAACTGGTAGACGCTGGCGAGATCGAAATCGTAAGTTACCAGAGTGAGATCATGGAAAACTATTCTTGCTGCCGTATGGTTGGACAGACAGAATGGGTAAATGATAATCCGGATACAGTAAAAGCTATCATCCGCGCATTACTTCGTGCTCAGTCATGGTATGAGGCTAATAAGGAAGAGGCTGTTTCTCTGCATGCTAAGAAGATTGGTCAGGATGATGACTATGTTGCAGCATACATGCTGGATGACGAGCATTACTTTGTAAACGTTGATCCACTTAAGAACAGCGTTGTACGTGCATGGGGCATTCTTGACAAGACAGGATACCTTGGTGATGACTGCCAGATCAACATTGAAGATCATATTAACACAGATCTTTATGAAGAAGCTCTGTCTGAAGCGAAAGATGCTTACGGCGATGAGGCACCGGACTTCTACGATGCACAGCAGAAATTCTTTGAAGAAAATGACAAATAGTATATTTTAGGAGAGATGGGTAAATGAAAACGATTACAGGCTTTGTAAAAAAATATTGGATTACAGCGTTGATCTTCGTCGGATTAGTGTTTACATACTACTATGTGGCAGATGTGAAGAAACTGAATCCGTATTTGTTTCCGGCAACGGAAAAGATTGTGACAGCCTTTATGTCGAACAAGCATGAGATGCTGACAAATATGTTCGCGTCATTCAGATTGCTGATCCCATCTGTGATCATTTCTCTGGTGGTAGCAGTTGTGCTTGGTACAATCATGGGAATGAATAAAAAAATTCGTGAAGTGTTGCATCCGGTAATTTATGCATTTAGTGTAATTCCATCGATTTTGTTATCGCCGTTTGTATTGTTGCTGTCACCGAGTTTGTTTTCAGCATCCGTATTTCTGGTTGTATATAATATTGTATGGGCAACATTATTTGCTACAATTACGGGAATCATGACGATCGATAAGCGTTATCTGGATAAAGCAGCTACGCTGGAACTGACAGGGGTAAAGCGCTTTGTGAAGGTAATACTGCCAGCAGCAAGCCCGTCGATTCTGGCTGGATTTGTAAATTCACTGAGAAGTTCATTTGTAATGCTCGTATTCGCTGAGATGTATGGCGGTGGTTCCGGAATGGGTTATTTTGTAAAAAAGAATTCCGAACTTGGAGTATTTGCAAATACCTGGGTTGGATTTGTATTCATGGTAATTGTATTGGTGGTTGTGATGCAGATATTTGAGAAGATAAAAGAACGTCTGCTCAAGTGGACAATCGACTAAAATATTGTGTAGGAATAAGGCGGGTGTCAGTAATGGCATCTGCCTTTGTTGTAGGAAAATGTTTCCTGGTTTGGTATAATTATTATAATTAATGCAAAAGGCGGTGGGGCTGATGATATCAGATTTTCGTTGTACATTTGATAATGCAATCGGTATTTCTCCGGAGATTACAAACGATTTGAAGCTGTCCTTTCCGGATGCTTATATGCATGCGGATACTATGGCGAAAATCGCACATGCTATGAAGCAAAAAGAAGGAGCAGCTTTTTGCATGCTTCCGTTCTGCCATACAGTTGAGGGAGAAGCGATGGGTGGCATTGTCAACATGGGAGATGGTAATTTGGGTCTGCGGGCAAAGGAATACTGTTGTACCTCTGCGACAGAATTACTGGAACTTCCGGAAATTGATTATTCGAAAGGCCGGATTTATGAGGTGCTTGAAGCGTGTCAGAGACTTCGGGAAGAGGGAGAGCATGTGGCATTGATGATCTCCGGACCATTTACGATATTCAATGTATTGATTGATCCGAAATATGTCTTTAAGGCAATGCGCAAACAGCCGGAACTTATGCAGGATATATTCCAAAGGATAGAAAGAGAATTACTAACCTATATTAAAATTGCTGTTGAGTATGGTGTGGATATGATCAGCTATGCAGATTCATCGGGTGGGGTGAATATTCTCGGACCGAAGATGGCAGAACAGGTAGTGATGGATTTTACGTATGACTTTTTGAAAAAGGCCGTAGAGTTGTTGAATGGAAAAGCAATGCTGTTATTGTGCCCGAAGACTACGCTTGCGTTGATCGGCACAGAGAAAGCCTGTTATGTGGATCATGAATTGCCGGAAGCGATGCGTTACGGCGAAGCTTGTATATCATTGATCGGACAAGTACCAGTGGCAGGACAGATGTGTATTAAGAATATTGATTATCAATTGGAAAATAAAAAGTTCAGAGAAATCAGGCTTTATTAAGCAGAGGGAGGAAAAGCTTATGAGCACAAAGGAAGAACTGTTAAAACGTCTTTCAGAGGGTGTGTTGGAAATGGAGGAAGACGATGTGGCGGAGGCTGCACAGGAATATATCGATGCGGGGTATCCGGCACTGGATGCTATCAACCTGGGGTTGATCGATGGAATGAATCAGGCCAGTGAACTGTTTGAAGAAGAGGAATATTTTGTGACAGACCTGCTTCTTTGCTCAGATGCCATGTATGCGGGAATTAATGTGCTCCGTCCATATTTGCCGGAAGAAAAGAATGATGTTAAGCATAAATGTGTGATTGGAGTTGTGGAAGGAGATACTCACGATATTGGCAAGAACCTGGTCAAGATTATGTTGGAAACAGCAGGTTTTGAAATGATCGATCTTGGCAGGGATGTTCCGCTGCAGAAGTTCGTGGATACCGCGAAGGAAAAAGAAGCGGAATTGATCTGCCTGTCTACGCTGATGACGACGACCATGCCTGGAATGGAAGAAATTATTCATCTGCTGGAAAAGGAAGGACTCCGTGACAAAGTCAAAGTTATGATAGGAGGCGGACCGGTTTCGCAGAATTATGCGGATAAGATTGGTGCAGATGGATATTCGACGACAGCTGTAGAAGCGGTTAAATTAGCGAAACGTCTGTTGGCAATTGCATAAGAGGGAATAAAAGTGAATCCAAAGAAACGATTAAAAATGAGCCTGAACGGAGAGCGTGTAGATCGTCCGCCGTGTATCTGTCCGGGTGGAATGATGAATATGGTTACGGCAGAGTTGATGGAGCGGGTGGGAATCTATCTTCCTGAGGCGCATACGGATGCCAGGAAAATGGCGGATCTTGCGAAAGCAGTATATGAGCAGGGCTGTTTCGAAAACTGTGGTGTTCCATTCTGCATGACTATTGAAGCGGAAGAAATGGGAGCGAGGGTAGATCTTGGTTCTCAGATATATGAACCGCATGTGATAAAATATGCGATTGATTCAGTATCTGATTATGAGAAACTGTCGGGGATCGATCTGACAAAAGGTCGCGCGAAAGTAGTGCTGGATGCAATCAGAATATTGAAAGAAGAAGTGAAAGATATGCCGATCATTGGTAATCTCACAGGACCGATCAGTACGGCGAGTTCAGTTATTGAACCAGTCGTATTTTATAAAGAACTGCGCAAAAAAAATGCAGAGGCACATGCGTATATGAATTTTGTGACCGAGCAGCTGATCGCATTTGGCAGGGCGCAGGTGGAAGCGGGGGCAGATGTCATTACAATCGCTGATCCGAGCGGTACCGGAGAGATTCTCGGACCACGATTTTTTAAAGAGTTTGCAGTGAGGTATATTAATCAACTACTGGACGGACTGGCAGATCTGCATGTGGAGACGATCGTGCACATTTGCGGACACATGAAGAATGTATACAAAGAAGTAAATGAAGTGCACAGCAATGCATTGAGTTTCGATTCGGCGGTGCCGATGATGGATGCGAGAAAGAATCTGGCTGACCGTGTGCTGATGGGAAATGTCAGTACCTATACGTTAGAGTTTGGCAGTGAAGAAGCAGTCAGGAGACTGGCTGGGAACTGCATAAAATGTGGCTCCGATATTGTGTCACCTGCGTGTGGACTCGGCATGAGTTCCCCACTTCGCAATATTCAGGCACTGCTTTCAAGTGTGGAGGAATCTGATGGCTAGAATTGAGATCGTAAATGACGGAACGGTCAGAGAGTGTGCAGAAGGTGCGAATCTGCTGGCAGAATTACTGCGGGCAGGTGCATTTGTGGATAACCCATGCAATGGAACCGGTGTATGTGGAAAATGCAAAGTGCGAATTGTGGATGGAGAGGTGTCGAAAGTATCTGCGACAGAACAGAAATTACTCAGCCGAGAGGAGTTGGCGCAGGGTATCCGTCTGGCATGTATGACATGTGTTTCCGGTGATATTCAGGTTGAATTGCTGCAAAAAGAACGGAAGCATAAAGTCCTTACAGAAGGATATGTTCCGGAATTTGCCCGTGATGAGCATGACGAAGGATACGGTGTTGCGATTGATATCGGAACGACAACAGTTGTTACGTCGCTGGTAGAACTGGCGAGCGGAAGAGAGATTACATCCGCATCTATGATCAATGCGCAGAAGCATTTTGGATTGGATGTGCTGACACGGATCACTTATGAATATGAACATGCAGAAGAGGGCATTGAACAACTCAGATGTGCAATCGTGGATTCTGTAAATGATATGCTTGTACAGGTGTGCAGGGACGAAGGAATTTCAACAGAAGAGATTCTGGAAATAGATATAGCAGCTAACTGTACCATGATGCATATGTTGTTGGGAACGGACGCCAGAAGTATCGGGCGTTCCCCATATCAGCCGGCGTTTTTAGGAGCACAGAAGCGCAGTGCCGGTGAGATCGGTCTGCGCGCTGGTATGGATAACAGTGCGCTGGTATATTGTCTGCCGCAGGTATCTGCGTTTATCGGCGCGGATATTGTGGCAGGAGCCTATGTATGTGAATTGGAAAAACAGAATGGGAATGTTTTGTTTATTGATATAGGAACAAACGGAGAGATCGTTTTGTCACAGAAGGGCAGATTATTATGTTGTTCCTGTGCGGCAGGACCGGCACTGGAAGGTATGAATATCAGTTGTGGAATGCGGGCGGCAGAAGGTGCTATCGAAGATGTGAAGATCACAGAGCATGGAGTAGAGTTTACCTGTATCGATGGAAAAGAACCGGTGGGTATCTGCGGAAGTGGAATTCTGGCAGTGCTGAAAGAACTGATCCGGACAGGACTTGTCAGAAAAAATGGCGCATTTGTCAAAAAAGAAAATATTCCAGAAGAAGATTACCGTTATCCGATGATACGCATGAACGGAAAAAAGAGAGAGTTCCTGATATGCGAGGCACCGGAACTGGTGGTGACACAAGGAGACATCAGACAGGTACAGCTTGCAAAAGGTGCGATTCTGTCAGGTTTTCTGGCGTTGTTAAATAAAGCTGGGATTCGTATGGAAGAACTGGATAAAGTGATGATCGCAGGACAGTTTGGCGCACATCTGCCGGCTGAATCATTAACGGGAACAGGTATTCTGCCAAAAGAGGTGGAGGATAAAATTATCTATGTGGGTAATTCATCCAAGACCGGTGCATATATGACATTACTCTCTGAACAGGTGAAGGAAGAGATGGAAGGGCTCGCTGAACGAATGGAATATATTGAACTTGCGGAGACGGAGGATTATGAGAAGTTATTTGCCGAGAGTATGCGGTTTGTATAGCCAGAGTTCGCATTTTCTAAGCAGATGGTAAGGATTAAAGGGGCAAACTAATCCTCACTTCACCCCTTGACAAACATCTGACTTTCTATTAAAATTACGTTTAACGAAAATATCTGCCGGTAATGATAGTTACAGAAAGCAGAGTTGGTGTTGAAAAGGACTAGTAATCGTGAGGACGTTCCACAGAGAAGAGATTGTTAGCTGAGAGATCTCCGAACCGAGAGACGGTGAACCTGCCTTGGAGCCTCTGTATGAAAGTACAGCGTATGCATTGGCGTTAACGATGTGAAGAGAGAACTGCAATTACATATGCAGTTAATTAGGGTGGTACCGCCGAATGTTTCGGTCCCTTAGCGGGGACAGAAGTGTTCGGCGTTTGTTTTTATTTATCAAGAAAGGTTTTCCCTTTCATGATAGATAAAAACGCTTAACAAAAGTCACGAAGGAATCCCCCTCAACAAGCAGTGGAGCAAGGGCTCTGCGAAGAAAGAAAAGGAGAAGAGATATGGCTAAGGAAAAAATGGTAAAAAGCATTACCTCAAGAGATGAAGATTTTGCACAGTGGTACACAGATGTAGTACGTGAAGCACAGCTTTGCGATTACTCCAGCGTAAAAGGATGTCTGAATTATCTGCCGAACGGATATGCGATCTGGGAGCTGATTCAGTCAGATCTTGACAGACGTTTTAAAGAGACAGGTGTAGAGAACGTAGCACTGCCAATGCTGATCCCGGAATCACTGTTGGAGAAGGAAGCAGATCATATCGAAGGATTTGCACCGGAAGTAGCATGGGTAACTCACGGTGGAATGGAGAGACTTCAGGAGAGACTTTGTATTCGTCCTACATCAGAGACGCTGTTCTGCGATCTGTGGGCAAGAACTGTAAAGTCTTACAGAGATCTTCCAAAGGTATGGAATCAGTGGAATTCCGTTCTTCGTTGGGAGAAGACTACAAGACCATTCCTTCGTTCCAGAGAGTTCCTGTGGCAGGAAGGACATACCATTCATGCAACATATGAAGAAGCAGAAGAACGTACCATTCAGATGTGGCATGTATATGAGGATTTCTATAAAGAGACTATGGCTATTCCTTATGTATCAGGAAGAAAAGCCGAGCATGAGAAATTTGCCGGAGCACAGGATACTTATACAGTAGAAGCACTGATGCATGATGGTAAGGCACTGCAGTCTGCTACCAGCCATTTCTTCGGTAATGGATTCCCGGATGCATTTGATATTAAATACGTAGATAAGAATAACCAGCTGCACAGTGTATATGAGACTTCATGGGGATTATCTACCAGAAGTATCGGAGCGCTGATCATGGTACATGGTGATGATGATGGTCTTGTATTACCACCGCATCTTGCACCGGTTGAATGTCGTGTGATTCCGATTGCTCAGCACAAGGAAGGCGTGCTTGACAAAGCAAATGAACTGTTTGCTGAACTTAAGAAAGCCGGATACAGAGTGAAGATTGATGATTCTGAGAAGAGTCCGGGATGGAAATTCTCTGAGCAGGAGATGCTTGGTATCCCGACACGTATCGAGATCGGACCGAAGGATATTGAGAAGAATCAGGTTGTCGTTGTTCGTCGTGATAACCGTGAGAAGATCGTAGTATCTATGGATGAGATCGCAGTGAAACTGCGTGAGATCCTCGAGACAATCCAGAGTGATATGTATGACAGAGCGAAAGACTTCCTGGATACTCATATTTACACAGCAACCAGTCTGGATGAGATGAAGGAAGAATTCACTAAGAAGCGTGGATTCGTAAAAGCATGCTGGTGTGGAGATCCGGAATGTGAAGGCGAAGTGAAGTATGTAACCGGCGGAGCAGCTACCAGATGTCTGATCGAAGACGAAGAATTTGTATCTGACAAATGTATCTGGTGTGGTAAGCCGGCGAAACACATGGCATACTGGGGCAAATCATACTAAAACGTATTCAAAGATATGTTATGGGAAAAGGGCTGTTTGAAAAAACAGCCTTTTTCTTTTATAATGAAATAAACATGATGAAATGAGAGGAAAAGTTACATGGTTGAAATACAGATTCCTGAAAAAGTAAATAAGATCATTCATACACTTCAGGAACATGGTTATGAAGCGTATGCAGTAGGTGGGTGTGTGAGGGATTCGTTTCTCGGAAGGGAACCAATGGATTGGGATATCACGACATCTGCGATGCCGGAGGAAACAAAGGCATTATTTCCACATACATTTGATACAGGAATCGAGCATGGAACAATCACGGTGCTTCTCGATCACGAAGGCTTTGAAGTGACAACCTATCGTGTGGATGGCAAGTACGAAGACAGCCGTCATCCGAAAGAAGTTATATTTGTCCGCAATCTGCAAGAGGATCTGCTGCGCCGGGATTTTACTATTAATGCGATGGCGTACAATGAAAAAGAGGGGATTGTAGATATCTTTGGCGGTATGGATGATCTGAGAGCAGGCATCATCCGATGTGTAGGCAATGCGCAGGCGAGGTTTTCAGAAGATGCACTTCGTATCTTGCGAGGAATCCGTTTCGCAGCGCAGCTTGGGTTTGAACTGGAAGATGAGACCAGAGAAGGCATGCGGCTGCTGGCACCGACGCTCAGGAAGATCAGTGCAGAACGAATCCAGGTAGAACTGGTGAAGACATTGACTTCGTCAAGACCGGATCTGCTGCGGGAGGCATGGAAGCTTGGCATTACAAAAGAATTTTTGCCGGAATTTGACCTCGCCATGGAGACAACGCAGGAGACTGTTCATCATATGTACACGGTGGGCGAGCATATCCTGCATACACTGCTGGAGGTAAGACCGGATCGGATTTTACGTCTGACGATGCTTCTCCATGATATAGGTAAGCCATATATGAAGACGATGGATGCAGATGGAGTTGCGCATTTTAAGGGACATCCAGAGAAGAGCAGTGAGCTGGCCAATGAGATTCTGCATCGGCTGAAATTCGATAATGATACGATCCGTAAGGTGACGAAGCTGGTGCGTTATCATGATCACAGGATGCCTGTGACTCCTGCACATGTGCGCCGTGCGGTTCATGAGATTGGAGAAGATCTGTTCCTGCTTTATCTGGAGGTGCGCCGTGCGGACGTGGCGGCACAGAGTATGTATCAGCACAAGGAAAAAGTTGCTGATATTGACGGCGTGGAAAAACTCTATCATGAGATTATGGAGAGAAAGGAATGCGTGTCGTTAAAGATGCTGGCAGTGACAGGTAAAGATCTGATCGCTGCCGGAATGAAACCGGGAAAAGAGATTGGTCAGATGCTGGAACATTTTCTGGATCTGGTGCTGGAACATCCGGAACTTAATCAGAAAGAAGAGCTTTTGAAGCGGATAGAGTTATAAGTATAAAGTCATAATAATCCCCCTGCCCTCATACATTGAAAAGAATGGATTGTGAGGTGCGGGGGGATTGTTATGCAGGAATATGAACTGAAAATACTGGATCGCTATGCTTTGAATGTGAAAAGCACCCGGAGAGTCAGGGGTGCATTTTTTTGCGAGGCAGAGGAGGGATTGTTCCTGCTTAAAGAGGCAGGAATATCCGAAAAGCGGGCAGACGCATTATATAAATTAGGGGAAATGTTGATTGCAGCCGGATATCGGGGAATTGATCAGTTGAAGCCGAATGTGGAAGGCGGACTGGTCACCGTCTCAGAAGAAGGCGGACGCTATCTTCTGAAGCGGTGGTTCTCAGCCAGGGAATGTGATGCCAGAAGGACCAGAGAACTTATGATGGGAGCAAAGAATCTTGCAAGACTTCATCTTTTAATGCGTGAACCAACAGATGGTGTGACCATGCAGGACGAAAGTCTGAAACAGATATATGAACGTCATAACAGAGAGCTGCGGAAGGTGAGAAGCTTTGTGCGCAGCCGCAGGACGAAGGATGAGTTCGAACTCCGGTTTCTTCAGGAATATGAGGGCTTGTATCAGTGGGCAGAAATTGCTATGGAGGTACTGCTTGAATCCCGATGTGAGGAACTGTATCAAGACAGTCTGCGCGAGAGGGTAATGGTTCACGGAGAATATAATTATCACAATATTCTGATCTGCACAGACGGAATCGCGACAACGAATTTTGAAAAATTCCGTATTCATGTGCAGATGGAGGATTTTTATTATTTTCTAAGAAAGACGATGGAAAAGCATGAATGGGACGCGAGATTATTTGATCATATGATGAATGCATATAGTGCAATCTGCCCGGTAACTGACCGGGAAATGGAATATCTGAAAGCCCGGTTTATTTATCCGGAAAAATTCTGGAAGATTGCAGGATCATATTACAAATCCAACAAAGCATGGACATCTGTAAAGAATGTAGAAAAGTTCCAGATGTCTGTATCACAAATGAAAGAAAAGGAAAAACTACTGGAAGAAATATTCGGTTTTCACAGGTAGTGGAAAACCTCGATAAATCCCATGGAATAAGGGATTTCAGACTTTATTTCCTTGACAAGGATATGGAAAACTGTATAATAAGACTAGAGCATAATGATGCCAAGAGACAAGAGGAGGAAATATACATGAATAAAACAGAATTAGTAGCAGCAATCGCAGAGAGAGCTGAGCTGTCAAAAAAAGATTCAGAAAAAGCTTTGAAAGCATTTGTAGATGTAGTAGCAGAAGAATTGAAAAAAGGTGAGAAGATCCAGTTAGTTGGATTTGGTACTTTCGAAGTTTCTGAAAGATCCGCAAGAGAGGGAAGAAATCCTCAGACAGGCGAGACAATGAAGATCAGTGCTTGCAAGGCTCCTAAGTTCAAAGCTGGTAAGGCTCTGAAGGATGCTGTTAACGCTTAATAGTGTTTTGAAGAATGTGTATATGATGGCATCGGGATTTTCCCGGTGCCTTTTTGTATCGCGTCGAGCAGGTGTCAGCCTGCTCGATTAGTGTGGCGAGTCAATAAATGAGGAGAATGATATGAGACTGGACAAATTTTTAAAGGTATCCCGGTTGATTAAGAGAAGAACCGTGGCTAATGAAGCCTGTGATGCAGGAAGAGTTCTGGTAAACGGAGCAGTTGCCAAGGCGTCTGCAAAGGTAAAGGCGGGAGATATTATTGAAATTCAATTTGGCACAAAGTCGGTAAAAGCTGAAGTACTTGATATCCGTGATACGACAAAGAAGGAAGAGGCAAAGGATCTGTTCCGTTATCTGTAAGTCAGATGTTACTGCCGACGAATGAATAAACAGTAATAAATCTTCGCAGCTGTTCATAACCTTATTTACAGGACAACGATAAGGCAGAGTGAGAAGGGGAAAGGTTGTGAAGAATATGGAAGAGAAGCAGGTACGTGGTCCGCACAAGCTGGTGATCAACAACCGGCAGACAAGTCTGGTGACAGGGGTGCTGGATGTATTGTCATTTGATCTGAATGAGGTGCTGTTAGAGACGGAACAGGGGATGCTGATGGTAAAAGGAATGGATCTGCACGTGAACCGCCTGAATCTGGAAAAAGGCGAAGTAGATCTGTCGGGGAATATTGACAGTGTGGCGTATTCGGAGGCTGGCAGCAGAGGGAAAAATGAAGAGTCTCTGTTTGGTAAGCTGTTCCGTTAGGTGGTCGGGATGCAGGAGCTTGGAACCGAATTAAGAGGTTTGGCGACAGCGGTACTCAGTGGGATGACGATGGTATGTGCATATGTATGTATCAGGAACCTGAGGAAGGTATTCCGACACTCCAGAATATTGGTAAATGTGGAAGATGCGGTATATTGGATCTGTATGGCATGGTATCTGTTTGAACAGATTTATCATGTGAGTAATGGCGTGATCCGGTGGTATTTTGTGGTTGGAATTATTGTGGGAGCTGCTGTATTTTATACAGTAGAAAAAAGGATCCGAAACAGGGTAAACAGATACGTCAAAAAAAGAAAAAGAATTCCCTGAAAACTATTGAAATCGACTATAAAAAAAGATAAGATAAATATAACATTATGATAAGGGGTAATCCGATAGGGGTATCGGAACAGGGTGAGTATATAAATGAATAAGATTAAACAAAAGAGTCAGGCGAGGCGGAAGAAGAACCGGCTTCGCAGACATAAGGCAAGCGTATTGGCAGTCAGCGGAGTATTGCTTTTGCTGGTAGCTGTTGTTACCGTCAGCAGTATATCACTGCGGGCAAAGAATAAGGCATACATTGCACAGGAACAGGAGCTGCAGGAGCAGATTGACGCAGAGGAAGAAAGATCCAAAGAGATTGACAGCTTAGAAGAGTATGTAGGTACAGACGAGTACATTGAACAGACTGCTAAAGATAAATTGAATCTTGTGCATGAGAACGAGATCATATTTAAAAAGAAATGATAAAAGAATAAAGAATCAGGCAAAAGAGAATGTGTGAAAGCACATTCTCTTTTTTGGCAGAAAAGGAGAAATGGTATGGAGTATGTGAAGGACCGGGAATTATTTTCCAATCCATACATTATACAGATGGATCGTTTTGCAGAGTCTCTGAAGCATCTGTCAGAGACGTTCTTGTATTTGGAGGATTATAAAGGTAGTTTCACGAAAGATGAGATTGAGGAGATGTTCCGGCGAGTGTCGGAGCGTGTCTGTACGAATTGCGAAAAGCGGAACTGGTGTCTGTGTGAGAACCGCATTCAGACCTGCCAGATGGTCTGTGAGATTCTGTGTACGGCAGAAGAGTTTGGCGCGGAACTGAATGTGGAGATAAAACGGAAACTGCAGAAAAAATGTGATCGTGCGCCAAGGTTTCTAAGAGAGACGCTGGAGGTCTTTGGAGATGCCAAACAAAAGCTTCTGTGGAATAACCGGATCGTGCAGAATCGGGAAGGCTGTGCCAGGTCGCTGATCTCGTTTGCAGATACTATCAGTCAGGCAGCGAGGGAGCTCGGAGCCGGGATTTATTCGGACGAACGGTTGGAAAAGAAGATTGTCAATCAACTGAAAAAGGTCGGGATACGGGTAATCAGCAGTGTGTTTTATATGACAAAAGCGGGAAAATGTGAGGTGCATCTTACGCTGAAAGCGGCAAAAGGACACTGTGTGGCTACGAGAGAAATGGCGAAAATAGTCAGTAATTGTGTGGGCAGATCCATGTATCCGGAAGCGAGAGAACAGCCAATTATATGGGAAGAATACACAACTATTATTCTGCGGGAAGCGGCAAGATATCATACCCTGCAGGGAGTGGCTAAGATCGGAAAAGGCTGCGAGCAGATCTCAGGGGATACATTTCTGATGACGTATCTGCCCGGCGGCAGGGAGAGCGTGATGTTATCGGATGGAATGGGATCCGGGGAAGAAGCATTTCGGGAGAGCGCTATGGTGGTAGAAATGGCGGAGGAACTGCTGGTGGCAGGATTTCCGGAGAAAATGGCAATTCAGCTTTTGAATACTGCACTGGTTATGGGACGGGAGGAAGTGTATTTCTCGACGGTGGACATGTGTGTGTTCGATCTCTATGAGGGAAGCTGCAAATTCTTAAAGGCGGGGGCGTCGACGACATTTATCCGTCATGGCGGAGAGGTGGAGAAGATTACTTCGACTACTTTGCCTGTGGGAGTGATGCAGAATATAGAGATTGACTGCGTGACCAGAAAACTATCGGACGGGGACTTTGTGGTTATGGTCACAGATGGTGTGATGGATGCGCTGCCAGTGGGAGAACAGGAAGCACAGATTGGCGGATATCTGTGCGAACTGAGCAGTCAGAATCCGAAAGAAATGGCGCATCATGTGCTGGAACGGGTACTGGAGAGTACTGGGGAATTGCCGATGGATGATATGACGGTCATAGTGATAGGAATCTGGGAAATGTAGCAGAATCGGAGGTTATCCTATATTTTTCCATATAAGCATGATAAAATAATGCTGTTATGGAAAGGAAAAGCTATGTATGAGAAGATAAAAACGTATATACGCAGATATAGTATGATAGAAAAAGAAGATGTGGTGATCGCAGGCGTATCCGGAGGAGCTGATTCGGTATGCCTTCTTCTGCTTCTGGAAAAGCTGAAAAAAGAATGGGAATTTGGACTGGCAGTCGTGCATGTGAATCACTGCCTGCGGGGCAAGGATGCGGATGCAGATGAAATATTTGTACGGAATCTCTGTGAAAAAATGGATATTCCGATCCTGTGTGTGCGGGAAGATGTAAAAGCCTATGCAGAGCAGTACAAACTGTCGGAGGAAGAAGCCGGACGTGAGGTGCGCCGGGCAGCGTATCGTCAGGCAATGGATGCTTATAATGGCACGAAGATCGCACTTGCTCATCATATGGATGATAATGCGGAGACGATGCTCTTGAACCTGGCACGAGGTACCGGCATGAAAGGCATGGCAGGAATCCGACCGGTCAATAGCAACTATATCCGACCGCTTCTTGCCGTGCGCAGAAGTGAGATTGAGGAATATCTTCGGAAACAGCGTACAGGATATCAGACAGACAATACGAATCTGGAGGATGCGTATACCCGCAACCGTATCAGGAATCATGTGATTCCATATCTGGAGAGTCATGTGAACCGGAAAACGGTCGAGCATATGCAGGAATATGCAGAGCAGATGGAACAGGCAGCAGGCTATCTGGACCGTCAGACGGATAAGCTGTGGAATGCGTGTGTGAAAGATTCGGATATAGGATATCAGATCGCGCTGGAACCATTTCAGGAAGAGGACAAGGCACTGCATCCATACCTGATTCGCCGGGTGATCGCAGCAGCGGCAGGGAGAGAGAAGGATATTGAGTCTGTTCATGTGAAAAACGTGGCAGAACTCTGTGACAGGCAGAGCGGAAGGCGTGTGATGCTCCCTTACGGACTGGAAGCCGTGCGGGAATATGATACGATATGGATCCGAAAAAAGAAGTCAGAAATGGAACGATGGGGAAATGGAAAAAATGTAGTAAAAGAATGCGAGGGAAAGTTGTCAGAAGTGCTGCTCTGCAGGCCTGGCAAGGAGGCATTTGACCGTCAGACGGAGGAAGGCGTGCACCTGCGGGTATTTACCTTCGAAAAAATCCCGGATGCATTTGAGGAACGACTCTACACGAAATGGTTTGATTATGATATAATACAGAGTAACGTTGTCTTACGAGGACGCAGACCAGGAGATTATCTGCAGATTGATGCGCAGGGACATACGCAGAAGCTGAAGAACTATCTGATCAATGCAAAGATTCCAAAGGGGCAGCGAGACCAGATACCGCTGATTGCAGCGGGACAGGAGATCCTGTGGATCATAGGATACAGACAGAATCAGAAATACCAGGTAACAGAACATACAAAGAGGATCCTGGAGATTCAAGTAGAAGATTACGGAGGAAAAGAAGATGGCAGAGCATATTAAAGTATTAGTATCTGAAGAAGAAGTAGATAAAAGAATCAGAGAACTCGGCGAGCTGATCAGCAAAGATTATGCAGGGAAAGATGTGCATATGATCTGTGTACTGAAGGGCGGAGTATTTTTTATGTGTGAACTGGCAAAGAGAATTACCGTTCCAGTCAGCATGGACTTTATGAGCGTATCAAGCTATGGAGATGATACGAAGTCGAGCGGTGTGGTACGAATTGCAAAGGATCTGGATGAACCGCTGGAAGGCAAAGACGTACTGATCGTAGAGGATATCATTGATTCAGGAAGAACATTGTCTTACCTGATGAAAGTATTACAGGAGAGAAAGCCGGCGAGCATGCGTCTGTGCACACTGTTGGATAAGCCGGACAGACGTGTCAAGATGGTGGATGTAGACTACACAGGATTTAACATTCCGGACGAATTTGTAGTAGGATATGGTCTGGATTATGCACAGAAATATAGAAATCTTCCGTTTATTGGTGTTGTGGAAGGTGTAGAGTAGGAGGAATATACAGATTTGGAGAATAATAAAAGACGTGGAGCGGGTGGTATCACATTTCTGATGTTGATTGTGATCCTCTTTGGTGCGCTTTGGTTTACCAATCAGATAGAACAGAAGGAGCGGGAACTGAGTTACAGCGAATTTCGTTCTCTGGTGGAAGAGGGCAATGCAGTGGATGTGACGGTCGTGCAGAACCGGGATGTTCCGACCGGACATGTAGAATTGAACAAAAAAGGTGATGATTCCGGTAATGAATGGCAGTTAAATGTAGCAGATGTCAAAGAAATCTGTAATTATCTGGATGAACAGAATGTGGAATATCAGTTGGAGGATGTGCCGGAAGAGAACTGGATGGTGACGTCTCTGCTTCCATCGGTCATTATGATTGGTGGTATTCTGCTGTTGTTCTACATGATGAACCGTCAGAATGGAGCCAATAATAAAGCAATGAACTTTGGCAGAAGCAGAGCAAAGCTTCATACAGGCGGAAAAAGTGTGACATTTGAAAATGTTGCAGGGCTTCAGGAAGAAAAAGAAGAATTGGAAGAGATCGTAGATTTCTTAAAGAATCCGAAGAAATATATCCAGGTGGGAGCTCGTATCCCAAAGGGTGTCCTGTTAGTAGGACCTCCGGGAACAGGTAAGACGCTTCTTGCCAAAGCAGTCGCAGGTGAGGCGGGTGTACCATTCTTCAGCATTTCCGGATCTGATTTTGTGGAAATGTTTGTCGGTGTCGGTGCTTCGCGAGTGAGAGATCTGTTTGAAGAAGCCAAGAAGAATGCACCTTGTATCATTTTCATCGATGAGATTGATGCGGTGGCAAGACGACGTGGTACCGGCATGGGCGGCGGACATGATGAACGTGAACAGACACTGAACCAGTTGCTGGTGGAGATGGACGGATTCGGTGTGAACGAAGGTATTATCGTAATGTCTGCGACTAACCGTGTGGATATTCTGGATCCTGCAATTCTGCGACCGGGAAGATTTGACCGTAAAGTGGGCGTTGGACGTCCGGATGTAAAGGGAAGAGAAGAGATCCTGAAGGTGCATGCCAAGGGCAAGCCGCTTGGTGATGATGTGGATCTGACGCAGATCGCACAGACGACAGCAGGATTTACCGGAGCGGATCTGGAGAATCTGATGAATGAAGCTGCGATTACAGCAGCAAAAGAGAATCGTATGTATATCCGCCAGGCTGATATCCGCCAGGCATTTGTCAAAGTGGGTATTGGAGCGGAGAAGAAGAGTAAAGTAATCTCTGAGAAAGAAAAGAAGATTACTGCATATCATGAAGCAGGGCATGCGATCCTGTTCCACGTGTTGCCGGATGTGGGACCGGTATACAGCGTATCCATTATTCCTACGGGAATGGGTGCGGCCGGCTATACGATGCCGCTGCCGGATCAGGATAATATGTTTGAGACACGGGGCAGTATGCTTCAGGATATTACGGTTGCACTTGGCGGACGTATCGCAGAAGAAGAAATCTTCGGAGACATTACAACCGGCGCATCACAGGATATTAAACAGGCGACTGCAACAGCCAAATCTATGGTGACGAAGTTTGGTATGTCTGAGAAGCTTGGCCTGATCAATTACGATAATGACGGTGATGAAGTATTTATCGGACGTGATCTGGCGCATACCGGAAGAGGTTACGGTGAAGAAGTGGCTGGTGAGATTGACAGAGAGATCCGAAGTATTATCGATACCTGTTATCAGCGTGGACAGTACATTATTCGTAAGTATCATGATGAACTGGATGCATGTGCGAAGCTTCTTATAGAAAAAGAGAAGATTACAAGAGAAGAATTTGAAGCACTGTTTGAGGGTGTGGAGATATCAGAAGATTAGAATTGTGTGGCGAGAGATGTTATGAACAGAGATGCATTATTTTGTGACGGAACAGGAAGCTACGTTATTCCCCCGGAGCCGAATAAGGAAGAGACGACAGATCTGCTCTTCCGTACTGCGGCTTCGGATGTGGACTGTGTGGAACTGTATACGGACGGCAACTATTATGAAATGAAGAAGACAGATACGGGGTCTGTATTCGACTATTACCGGATCAGCTGGAAGCTCGGAACAGATATGATGAAGTATTCTTTTCGGGTGACTTCCGGAGATGAAGTGGTATATTTTAATCGTTTTGGCGTAACTGATAAGTGGATTGAGATGTATGACTTTCGGATTACTCCGGGATTTACAACGCCGAACTGGGCGAAAGGTGCCGTTATGTATCAGATCTTTACAGACCGATTCTGTAACGGTGATCCGTCCAATGATGTGCTGGAACGGGAATATTCCTATATTCACGAGCCAGTAAGAAAGGTCGATGACTGGAATCATTATCCGGAAGCTATGGATGTACGTAATTTTTACGGAGGTGATCTGCAGGGAGTCTGGGATAAGCTGGACTATCTGCAGGATCTGGGAGTAGAAGTTATTTATTTTAATCCGCTTTTTGTCTCTCCGTCTAATCACAAATATGATATACAGGATTATGATTATATTGATCCGCATTTTGGAGTAATCAGGGAGGACGCAGGTGATGTGCTGGCGGAAGGTGATCTGGATAACAGACACGCAACCCGCTACCAGAGCCGTGTAACTAACTGGGAAAATCTGGAAGCAAGCAATGAATTCTTTGCGCAGTTAGTGGCAGAGATTCATCGCAGAGGTATGAAGGTGATTCTGGACGGCGTGTTTAATCATTGTGGTTCTTTTAATAAATGGATGGACAGAGAACAAATTTACGAAGGGAAGGACGGTTATCAGCCGGGTGCTTATGTGTCTGCGGACAGTCCATATCATACATTCTTTGATTTCCGGGGTGCAGGTCCGGAACAGTGGCCGTATAATGGTAATTATGACGGATGGTGGGGACATGATACACTGCCGAAATTAGACTATGAACATTCCGAAGCTTTGGAAAAGTATATTCTGCATATTGCCAGAAAATGGGTATCTGAGCCATATAATGTAGATGGCTGGAGACTGGATGTGGCAGCAGACCTGGGACACAGCAACGAATATAACCATGAATTTTGGAAGAAGTTTCGTAAGACAGTAAAGGAAGCGAATCCTGATGCGCTGATTCTTGCGGAACATTATGGCGATCCGGCAGAATGGCTGGATGGTGAAGAGTGGGATTCGGTTATGAATTACGATGCATTTATGGAGCCGGTGACCTGGTTCCTGACCGGTATGGAGAAGCACAGTGATGAAGAACGTGCTGACCTTAGAGGCAATGGATATGCCTTCAGTCATTCAGTAGCGCACAACATGGCAAGTTATCTGAACTCGTCCATGCAGGTGGCTATGAATGAATTGTCCAATCACGATCATTCCAGATTCCTTACCAGAACCAATCATGTGGTGGGACGAATCGGAGCTTTCCGACCGGAAGATGCTGAGCAGAATGTGAACCCGGCGGTTATGCGGGAAGCAGTTGCGATCCAGATGACCTGGGTGGGTGCGCCGACCGTATACTATGGCGATGAAGCCGGTGTGTGTGGATTTACTGATCCGGATAGCAGAAGGACCTATCCGTGGGGACATGAAGATCAGGAGATGATCGCGTTTCACAGAGACATGATCGCAATCCACCGTAAGTATCCGACACTTCGCATTGGATCAATCAAATTGCTGCTGGCTGGAGATAATGTGCTGGCGTATGCCAGATTTGATGACCAGGCGCAGATCGTTACGGTGGTGAACAACAGTGATGAACTGCAGCAGGTGTGTATCCCGGTGTGGCAGGCAGAATTGCCGCAGAAAGGCAGTATGCGGAGATTGATCTACAGCTATGAAAATGGGTATACGACAGAACACGAAGAATATCTGATCCAGGATGGAGAAGTCGTTGTGAATCTGGGAGCGTACTCGGTGTTAGTGCTTAAGAATATGGAATACTGATAAAAAGGCAGCCCATTGGGCTGCCTTTTAAATGTCATTTATTTGGTCAGTACTTCTACACCTTTTTCGGTTACCAGTACCATGTATTCGATCTGTGCGGATAAACCGTCATCCAAGGTATATACAGTCCAGCCATTGTCTTCGTCTACGAAGAACTCTGGTGTACCTTCGTTGATCATCGGTTCGATGGTGAACATCATGCCCGGTACCAGTACCATCTCAGTACCTTTCTTGGTAACGTAGCTGACGAAAGGTTCTTCGTGGAATTCCAGTCCGATACCATGTCCGCCGATCTCTTCTACTACAGAATAGCCATTCGCCTGTGCATGGGAATTGATTGCATGAGCAATATCTCCCAGGTGACCCCAAGGCTTAGCTGCTTTTAATCCCAATTCTACGCATTCTTTTGTGACACGCATAATCTTCTCACTGCGTTCGTCAAGATTGCCGATAGCGAACATGCGTGATGCATCAGAATAATAGCCATTTAATATAGTGGAAACATCTACATTGATGATATCGCCATCCTGAAGAATCTCATCTTCGCTTGGAATACCATGGCAGATTACGTTGTTAATAGAAGTGCATACGCTCTTCGGGAATCCTTCATAGTTCAGTGGAGCCGGAATGCCACCGTGCTCGGTTGTAAAGTCATATACTAATTTATCAATCTCGGCAGTTGACATGCCTGCTTTGATGTGTGCTGCTACGTGATCAAGAACAGCAGTGTTCAGATCTGCACTCTTTCTGATCTCAGCGATCTGTTCCGGTGTCTTGAGTAAACTTCTGTCCGGTACGATCTGTCCTTTGGATGCAAGATTCCAAAGCTTAATATCTAATCTATCCATGGATATGTCCATCTCCTTTACCATTCTCGCTATCGTTTATTGTAGCACAATTCCGGGGGGTATGCTATAATAGATTTGCTTTTGGCAGACGTTGATAAAATGTTATAAATTAAGGAGTAACTGATTCAGCTCCCCTTTGAAATATGAAAAGCTGGTGCGTCGTGCTTGCAGGTAAGAAGCCGCTTTTCATATTTCAGGGGAACTCGAATAGAGTTCCCAAACACACATGAGCAAAATTAGCTGCGAAGCAGCGAGAAAGCACGAAATTGTGCGGTTTTGCGAATGTGTGCAGGGGAGCAGAACGGTTACAACAGGGAGTTAGATACATGGGTTATACAGCATTATACCGCAAGTTCCGACCGACTGAATTCGAGGATGTGAAGGGACAGGATGCGGTTGTTAAGACATTAAAGAATCAGATCAGGACAGGCAGGATCAGCCATGCATATCTGTTCTGTGGAACAAGAGGTACCGGCAAGACGACGGTTGCCAAGATATTTGCCAAAGCGGTGAACTGTGAACATCCGGTGGACGGAAGTCCGTGCGGAGAATGCGAGATGTGTAAGGCAATCGCAGCAGGCACATCGATGAATGTGATCGAGATCGATGCGGCGTCTAATAACGGCGTGGATAATATCCGAGAGATCCGTGAAGAGGTAGCATATCGTCCGACGGAAGGCCGATATAAGGTCTATATTATCGATGAGGTGCATATGCTGTCGGCGGGAGCGTTCAATGCGTTGCTGAAGACACTGGAAGAACCGCCGGAGTATGTTATTTTTATACTTGCGACTACAGAGGCACATAAGATTCCGGTTACAATTCTGAGCCGGTGTCAGCGATATGATTTTAAGAGAATTTCGATTGAAACTATCTGTGACAGATTGAACGAACTGATTGAGAAGGAAGACTTGGATGTAGAAGACAAAGCAGTCCGCTACATTGCCAGAATGGCAGACGGAGGCATGCGTGATGCACTGAGTCTGCTGGATCAGTGTGTGGCGTTTTATATCGGAGAGCGTCTGACCTATGACCGGGTACTGGAAGTGCTTGGCGCGGTAGATGTGGATGTGTTCAGCCGCATTTTTAAAGAGCTTGTGGCGAGAGATGTAAAAGGCGTGATTGAGACACTGGATGAGCTGATCATGCAGGGACGGGAGCTGTCGCAGCTTGCGGCTGATTTTACCTGGTATCTGCGTAATCTTCTGCTGTTGAAGAGTTCGGAGAATATGGAAGATGTGCTGGATGTTTCGACAGAGAATCTGGTAAGGATGAAGGAAGAGGCGGAATTAATCGAGATGGATGAATTGATCCGCTATATCCGCATTTTCTCAGATCTGACGAATCAGTTGAAGTTTTCATCGCAAAAGAGAGTGCTGTTGGAAGTAACATTTATCAAGCTGTGCAGACCGCAGATGGAGAGTGGACCAGATGCATTATTATCCAGAATAAGGGCATTGGAAGCAGAAGTGGAAAAAGGACTTTCTGCGCCGCAGACAGAGCGGGTTGTGTACCGGGAAGCGATGGAAGAGAAGCCGGCCGGACCGAAGCCGGAGCTTCCGAAGGCATTATCCGAAGATATCCGGAATGTGGCAAAGAACTTCCGCAGTATCGCAGATAATGCGTCGATGATGCTGAAGCAGTATCTGAAACAGGCAAGACTCAGCGCAGGTGAGAATGACAGGCTGCTGATCGTGTTGCCGGATGAAGTAAGTGCCGGATTCGTGGCGAAGCCGGAGCACAAGGAAGAGATCATACATCTCATTGAAGAAAAAATCGGCAAGACTATGGAGATAGATGTCCGCCACGTGGAAGAAGGCAGACATTTTGAAGATAGTTTTGTGGATATACAAAAAATGGTTCACATGGATATTACCATTGAAGACTAACAGAGATTAAAGGAGGATACAGACCATGGCAAAACGTGGTGGATTCCCAGGCGGAGCAATGCCTGGAAATATGGCAAATCTTATGAAACAGGCGCAGAAGATGCAGCGCCAGATGGAAGAACAGGCAAAAGAAATGGAAGCGAAAGAGTACACGGCTACAGCCGGAGGCGGTGCAGTAGAGGTGAAGGTATCTGGCAAAAAGCAGCTTCTTTCTGTAAAGCTTGACGAAGAAGTAGTAGATCCGGATGATGTTGAGATGTTAGAAGATTTGATCGTAGCTGCTGTCAATGAAGCGTTGACACAGGTAGATCAGGCTGCAGCAGGAAGTATGTCTAAGCTGACAGGCGGCATGAATATGCCGGGAATGTTTTAATTATGGATTATTATAGTAGTCAGATTTCGAAACTGATCGAAGAACTGTCCAGACTTCCGGGCATTGGTCCGAAGTCTGCGCAGCGTCTGGCATTTCATCTGATCCATATGCCTAAAGAGCAGGTGAAAGAGCTTGCAGATTCTATGGTTGACGCCAGAGAGAATGTAAGATATTGCAGCTGCTGTTACACACTTACGGATCAGGAACTCTGCCCGATCTGTCGCAACAGCAAGCGTGATCATAAGACCATTATGGTAGTAGAGACGACCAGAGATCTGGCGGCTTATGAAAAGACGGGCAAATACGAAGGAGTCTATCATGTGCTTCACGGAGCTATCTCGCCGATGCTTGGTATCGGTCCCGGAGATATTAAGTTGAAGGAATTGATGCAGCGTCTGCAGGAAGATGTGAACGAAGTGATCATTGCGACTAATTCCAGCCTGGAAGGCGAGACAACAGCGATGTATATCAGTAAGCTGATTAAGCCGACCGGGATCAAGGTCAGCAGGATCGCGAGTGGGGTGCCGGTCGGAGGCGATCTGGAGTATATCGATGAAGTGACATTGCTTCGCGCGCTGGAAGGCAGAACAGAACTCTAAGTGAAATAAAACACAGATGTGTTCTGAACATTTGTATAAAATGTGGTGATTTTGGAACATCTATTGACCGATATTATTTTTGTGGATATAATAAAAATACTTGGGTTACTAAGAAGGAAGCAAACATAATAGGAGGCAATTTTCATGAACAAAGTTGAATTGATGAAGACTGCTAATGAAGTACGCAAAGGCATCATTGAGGCCGTACATAGCGCAAAATCCGGACATCCGGGTGGTTCATTATCAGCAGCAGATATTTACACATATCTGTATTTTGAAGAAATGAATGTAGATCCAAAAGATCCTAACAAAGCAGACAGAGACCGTTTTGTATTGTCCAAAGGACACACAACTCCAGGTTACTATTCTGTACTGGCACAGAGAGGATATTTTCCGGTAGAAGATCTTAAGACATTCCGTCATGTAGGATCTTATCTGCAGGGACATCCATGTATGCAGCACACTCCAGGTGTAGATATGTCTTCAGGCTCTCTGGGACAGGGAATCTCAGTTGCAGTCGGCATGGCTCTTTCAGCTAAGCTGTCTGGAGAGGACTATCGTGTATACACACTCCTTGGAGATGGAGAGATTCAGGAAGGACAGGTATGGGAGGCATCTATGCTTGCAGCTCATAAGAAACTGGACAACCTGGTAGTGATCGTTGATAATAATAACCTGCAGATCGATGGAGAGATCACAAAGGTTAATTCTCCATACCCGATCGATAAGAAGTTTGAGGCATTCAATTTCCATGTGATTAATGTAGACGGACATGACTTTGATCAGCTTGCTGCTGCATTTAAGGAAGCAAGAGAGACAAAAGGACAGCCGACAGCAATTATCGCCAAGACTGTAAAAGGTAAGGGCGTATCCTTTATGGAGAATCAGGCTAAATGGCATGGTTCAGCTCCGAACGATGAGCAGTATGCTATCGCTATGGAAGATTTGAAGAAAGTAGGTGAAGCGATATGTCAGAAGTAAAGAAGATTGCAACAAGAGAAAGTTACGGTAATGCATTAGCAGAACTTGGTAAAGAGCATGCAGACGTCGTAGTGCTGGATGCTGACCTTGCCGGCGCTACTAAGACAGCTGTATTTATGAAAGCTTTCCCAGAGCGTCATATCGACTGTGGTATCGCAGAGGCTAATATGATGGGTGTGGCAGCAGGACTTGCTACTACAGGTAAAGTACCATTTGCAAGTACATTTGCAATGTTCGCAGCAGGACGTGCATTTGAGCAGGTACGTAACTCCATCGGATATCCACACCTGAATGTTAAGATCGGTGCTACACATGCTGGTATTACAGTAGGTGAAGACGGTGCTACACATCAGTGCAATGAGGATATTGCTCTTATGAGAACAATTCCGGGAATGACAGTTATCTGCCCATCAGATGATGTTGAGGCAAGAGCAGCTGTATTCGCAGCATATGAATATGAGGGACCTGTTTACATGAGATTTGGTCGTGCAGCAGTTCCGGTAATCAATGACAAGCCGGATTACAAGTTCGAGATTGGTAAAGGAGTTACCCTCAGAGAAGGTAAAGACGTTACAATTATCGCAACAGGTATCCTGGTAGCTAACTGTCTGGAAGCAGCTGAGAAGCTTGCGGCAGATGGAATTGATGCAGAAGTAATCAACATCCACACAATCAAACCTATCGATGCTGATCTGATCGTTGCATCAGCTCAGAAGACCGGTAAGGTTGTTACAGCAGAAGAGCACTCTGTAATCGGTGGACTTGGCGGAGCAGTAGCAGAAGTTCTTACTGAGAAAGCGCCTACAAAGCAGCTTAGAATCGGAATCAACGATGTATTCGGCGAGTCTGGTCCGGCAGCGGAACTGGTTAAGAAATATGGCTTAGATGCAGACAGCATTTATGAGAAAGTAAAAGCATTCGTATAAGAGATATATGATATGTAGGACAGGCGTCCCGGCAATAGCCGGGGCGTTTTTGCTTTACAGGAAATTGCTTTCCTGTAAAGTAAAAACCGCTCCGCGAGAATGTGCCAAGGCACATTCTTTGTTCTGCAAAAAGCATATTGTATTCGCAAAATATCAAAACAAATTGATATTTTGCGGATTACGGAGTATAATATTCGAAGAAAGTAATATACTTATCGATATAAGCGTGGGGAGGTGCCCGACATGAAAACCTGTAAAGAGAAAGCATTAGAATGGGGGATTTCTGACCGTTCCGTGAATAACATGTGCAAGACTGGGAAGATACCAGGTGTGATGAAGGAAAAAGGTGTCTGGAAGATACCGGACGATGCAAGCAGACCTGTAGATAAAAGAGTCACTTCAGGAAAGTATATAAAAAGAGAATTGCAGGAAGAGATAAAGCCGCTTCCTATCGGTATCTCGGATTATGTGCGTGCGCAATCAGAATATTACTATGTTGATAAGACATTGCTGATTAAGGAATTCCTGGATCAGAAGCCGTTAGTGTCATTGTTCACACGACCAAGGAGATTTGGCAAGACTCTGAATATGGATATGCTCCGAGTATTTTTTGAGATCTCAGAGGAGAATACAGCGAAATATTTCGTGGATAAAAAGATATGGAGATGTGGTGCGGAATATCGCGCGCATCAGGGGAAGTATCCGGTTATATTTCTTACATTTAAGGATGTGAAGTTCGACACATGGGAAGCAACGCTTGATAAGATCCGCGGTCTCTTGCAGGAAGAATATGGAAGACATCGGGAACTGCTTACCAGTGACAGACTGGTGGAATATGAAAAGGAATATTTTTTGAAGATTCTTAATGGTAATGCGGGGGAAGTAGAACTGACAGCATCTCTTGAAAGACTGTCCAAGATGCTTTGTACTTATTATAACAGAGCACCGATCATTATTATCGATGAGTATGACACACCGATTCAGGAGGGATATTCAAAGGACTTCTATGAAGAGATTATAGGATTTATGCGCAATTTCTTCTCGGGAGCGTTTAAGGATAATAAGAATCTTTCGTATGGCTTTCTGACTGGCATCCTTCGGATAGCACAGGAAAGTATTTTCAGCGGTCTTAATAATTTGACGGTTAATTCTGTGATGGACGAGGAATATGATAATTATTTTGGCTTTACTGAAACGGAAGTACAGGCGCTGCTGGAATATTATAAAGTGTCTGAGAAGAAAAAGGAGCTTCGGGAATGGTATGATGGATATTTATTTGGTAACGAAGATATTTATAATCCATGGTCGGTAATTAATTATATTTCCAGAGGATGTATTCCACAGGCATATTGGGTGAACACCGGGAAGAATGAGATTCTGGAAGACGTATTAAAGATTGCCACAGACGATATAACCGAGAAGTTATATTCGCTCCTGCAAGGCGAAAAAGTAGTTGCGAGGATTGATCAGAATGTAGTCTACAGATCGATCGCAGAAGATCCGGCTAATATTTACAGTCTGCTGTTAGTAGCTGGATACTTGAAGACACCAAAAAAGGAACTGCAGATGGACGGTTCGTATCTGTGTGAGGTATCGATTCCTAACAGAGAGATTGCAGCAGTCTATAAGACGGAGATTCTGTCACACTTGCTGCAGATCGGAGCTATTACAAGAACCACAGCCAATAAGATCGCGGAAAGTCTTTTTGCAAATGATCACAGTAAGCTTCAAAAGGCAATTGGTGAGTACATGGATAAATCCATCAGTTTTTATGATGCCGGGGCAGAAGGATTCTATCACGGTCTGGTATTGGGACTGATCGCATTGATGGATAATCAGTATAAGATAACATCAAACCGGGAATCCGGAGATGGAAGATATGATATCAGTATGTTTCCGAGAGAAGCGAGATATCCGGGAATTATCATGGAACTTAAATGGCAGAAAGACATGGATATAGAATCTTTAGATGTGCTTGCGGATGAAGCATTGGATCAGATTGATGATAGAAGATATGATGCTGATATGAAGAACGATGGAATGAAAGATATATTGAAGTTTGGAATTGCATTTTCCGGGAAAAGGGTGAGTGTAAAGACGAACAGATAAATAAAACGGATGTGTAAAATCAAAGTAGATTTTTGCACATCCGTTTTTTGCATGGTTAATTACCGAAAAACAGATTCATATCTTCTTCTACGGTAGTAATTCCTGCGATTCCAAAGTTCTCAACCAGCACTTTGGTAACATTTAGGCTTAAGAATGCTGGCAGTGTCGGACCGAGATGGATATTCTTGATTCCGAGAGACAACAGCGCCAGCAGCACCAATACAGCTTTCTGTTCATACCAGGCAATATTGTAAATGACCGGAAGCTCGTTGATGTCATCCAGCCCGAATATTTCCTGCAATTTCAGCGCGATGACGGCAATGGAATAAGAGTCGTTACACTGTCCGGCATCCAGTACACGTGGGATACCGTTAATATCGCCGAGATCTAATTTGTTGTAGCGGTATTTGGCGCAGCCGGCGGTCAGGATGACAGTATCGTCCGGGAGTGCTTTGGCAAATTCCGTATAATATTCGCGACTGTTAAAACGTCCGTCGCATCCTGCCATGACGACGAATTTGCGTATGGCACCGGAACGGACGGCGTCTACGATCTGGTCGGCGAGTGCGAAGACCTGTGCATGGGCGAAACCGCCGATAATCGTGCCGCTTTCCAGTTGCTCCGGAGGTGGGCATTTTTTTGCGTGCTCGATGATCTCCGAGAAATCTTTCTCTTCTCCGATTCCGCCCGGAATGTAATGGCAGCCAGGATAGCCCACAGGACCAGTGTTGTAGATGCGATCCTGATAACTGGAATTTGGTGGTACGAGGCAGTTGGTGGTCATGAGGATGGGACCGTGAAATGCTTCAAATTCTTCTTTTTGTTTCCACCAGGATCCACCGTAGTTGCCATAGAAATGATGGTATTTCTTGAATGCAGGATAAGAGTTGGCAGGAAGCATTTCGGAGTGGGTATAAATGTCGATGCCACTGTCTTTTGATTGCTCTAAGAGCATTTCCAGATCCCGCAGGTCGTGACCAGATACCAGAATGCCCGGGCGTGTTCCAACATCAATCCGGATGTTGGTAATTTCAGGATTCCCGTAAGCGTCGGTGTTAGCTTTGTCCAGGAGTGCCATTCCCTCGACACCGCGTCTGCCGACTTCCAGAGTCAGATCTACAAGCTCAGGAACAGTCAGTTCATCATCTAAGGTATCGGCTAATGCCCGTTGGATAAATGCATCCAGTTTTTCACTGTCCTGAAGCAGGGCGTTGGCGTGCTTTGTGTAAGCGGATAATCCTTTGAGTCCGTACGTAATCAGAGCCCGAAGCGAGTTGATATCGTCATCATCGCTGGATAAGATGCCAGATTCTGCAGCTTTTTCGGTAAAGGTATCGACAGCCCCATACCAGGTCGAAGCGTCCGGAAGATCAGAAGTATCCTTTAACTGACGTAGAAGAAGCTGCGTCTGTTCGAGAGTTTTAATGATGCGATCAGTAATGAAGTCTTCGTCGAAATTGGCATTGGTGATTGTCACAAACAGATTGAATGTAACAAGATGGTTGACATTACCGGAGACTGGCATTCCTTCTTTACGGAGACGGGTGGTGACAGCGGAAAGTCCCTTTGTAACATACACTAAGAGATCCTGCAGATTCGATACGGAAGGTCGTTTGCCGCAGACACCGACACGGGTACAGCCGGAATTACCGGCAGTTTCCTGACATTGATAACAGAACATGTTGTAATCCATAGATAGTTCCTCCTTGAATTAGGTTAATCATATCATAGGTAGTTTCTCCCATTTTCCACTTGTTAAACGTGGTTTGGAATACAATTTTCAGGGTAATATAAGGTAGTAATATTTGAAGTTCAGAGCTATCTGTAATATACTAAAAATGTTATGCTATTATAGCATGACAAATGGAAGTAACTGTGTGGAGCGGTTACAGGATGACAGGAGAATAAGAACGTGAAATATCTGATACCGTATTTGAAGAAATACAAAAAAGAAAGAATACTTGCACCGCTGTTTAAGATGCTGGAAGCATGCTTTGACCTGATCGTGCCACTGATCGTGGCAGATCTGATCGATGTGGGAATTGCGGGCAGGGATACACATTATATACTGACACATTTCGGATTACTGCTTATGATGGCACTGCTTGGACTTACCTGCAGTTTTACCGCACAGTATTTTGCAGCAAGAGCAGCAACGGGAACATCCGCAGGACTTCGGCATGAACTGCTGGACAAGATCCAGAGTCTCAGCCTCACGGAATTTGATCAGACAGGAGCGGCAACGCTGATCACACGTATGACCAGCGATGTGAATCAGGTGCAGAATGGACTGAATATGACATTGCGTCTTTTCATGAGAAGTCCGTTCATTGTATTTGGCGCGATGATCATGGCATTTACGATCAATGCGAAAATAGCATTGCTGTTTGTTGCGGCAATTATCGTATTATTCATCATCGTGTTTGGTGTGATGAAGCTGACGGCTCCGTTATATAGACATACACAGCAGAAGCTGGATAAGATCACCGAGGCGACACGGGAAGATCTGACAGGTGTACGTGTGATTCGTGCATTTGGAAGAGAAGAGACACAGATTAAGAACTTTGCAGAACGCAACAGTAAGCTGCTGCACGCACAGATTTATGTGGGAGATATGTCGGCGATCATGAATCCACTAACTTATGTGACGATCAATGCAGTTATCATTGCAGTTCTATGGTTTGGTTCCGGTATGGTAGAGAGTGGTGTGCTCTTTTCCGGAGACATCATTGCGCTGATCAATTATATTAATCAGATTCTGGTGGAACTTGTGAAGCTTGCTAATCTGATCGTTATCATCAGCAAGTCGCTTGCAAGTATGGGACGTGTCGGTCAGGTACTGGATATGGAAAGTTCAATGACCTTTGAGGGAAATGCAAAAGGAACTGAGACAACAGAGGCAGTTCGGTTTGAACATGTAGATATGCGCTATGCAGGCGCGGGAGCCGATTCCCTGACGGATATTACATTTACGGCAAAGAAAGGACAGACCATCGGCATTATTGGAGGTACGGGAAGTGGTAAGTCCTCGCTGGTACAATTGATTCTGCGATTTTATGATGCGGCGAAGGGGACTGTCTATTTGAATGGTGAGCCGATCCAGAATTGGAGTCAGGAGGCTCTGCGGGAGAAGATTGCAATCGTGCCACAGAAGGCACAGCTGTTTACCGGAACAATCCGCAGTAATCTGCTAATGGGAAAAGCGGATGCTACAGAGGATGAGATGTGGAGAGCGTTGGAGATTGCCCAGGCGGCTGAAGTAGTCCGCGGAAAGGCTGGCGGACTGGATGAGCCGGTAGAACAGGGCGGTGCTAATTTCTCCGGCGGACAGAAACAGCGTCTTACTATTGCAAGAGCGTTGGTTGCCCAGGCAGATATCCTGATATTAGATGACAGCTCATCGGCACTGGATTATGCGACCGAGGCGGCACTTCGGAAAGCATTAAAAACATTGCCGGAAGAAACAACCGTGTTTATCGTCAGTCAGCGCGCAGGAACGATCGCTCATGCAGATCAGATTCTGGTACTGGATGACGGACAGATGGCAGGCATCGGTACCCACGAGGAACTGCTTGCATCCTGTCAGGTATACCGGGAAATTTATGAAAGTCAGTTTGAAAAGAAAACGGAGGCGAGATCATGAAAGAAAAACGTACATGGGAAAAGATATTATTTCTGATCCGACCTTATAAGTTATATGTGCTGTGCAGCCTGCTGTGTGCACTGCTCAGCGTAACGGCGAGTCTGCTGATCCCGGTGTTTACGGGAAATGTGATCGATACCTTTGCAGAAGGAGCAGCGGCGCATGGCGACCGCGATCATTATCTGCTCATCCTTGGAGTGGTAGCTGTGATCGCAGCAGCAGCGCAGTATATTATGGCGGCATTTAATAACCGGGTTACGTACCGGGTGTGCAGAGATATGCGTGATAAGGTCAGCAGGAAAATGCACCGTCTGCCACTTGCTTTTCTGGATAATCATCCGACCGGAGATCTGGTCAGCCGTATGGTAGCGGATGTGGATACCTTTGCGGACGGTCTGCTGATGGGATTTACCCAGTTGTTTTCCGGTGTGATCACGATTGTAGCGATTCTTGGAATTATGCTGTATCTGAATACACTGATCGCACTGACGGTGCTGATATTGACGCCGCTGTCTATCCTGGTTGCAAGATTTATTGCTTCCGCAACTCATAAGTTTTTTGAGGCACAGGCGGCAATCCGTGGTGAGCAGACTGCTATGATCAATGAACTGGTAGAAGGACAGCGCGTAGTCAAAGCATTTGGTCTGGAAGAGGAGAAACTTGCAGAATTCGATGAGGTAAATGATAAATTACAGCAGGTGGCGATGAAGGCAACATTCTTCTCCAGTCTGACCAATCCCAGTACCCGTCTGGTGAATAATATCGTGTATGCGGTGATTACATTGATCGGAGCATTTTTTACAGTATCCGGCGGTATTACCATCGGGCAGTTGAGCGTGTTCCTGAATTATGCCAGTCAGTATGCGAAGCCATTTAATGAGATCAGCAGTGTGGTAACAGAATTGCAGAATGCGATTTCCTGTGCGGAACGTATTTTTGATATCCTGGAAGAGACAGATCAGGTGCCGGAAAAAGATCCGGCGATCAGTCCGGAGTGTAAAGGTGAGGTGGAACTTGACCACGTAGCATTCCGGTATGTGCCGGACAGACCACTGATCAGAGAGCTGAATCTGAAGGTAAAGCCTGGTGAGCGTGTGGCGATTGTCGGACCGACCGGGTGTGGTAAGACAACGATCATTAATCTGCTGATGAGATTCTATGATGTGGATTCCGGTGAGATCCGTGTAGATGGCGCGGATATCCGGGATATGACGAGACCTGATCTGAGAGGGAGATATGGGATGGTGCTTCAGGACACCTGGCTCTGCACTGGGACAGTTCGGGAAAATATCGCCTATGGCAAGCCAGATGCCACAGAGGAAGAGATTATAGAGGCAGCAAAGGCAGCTCATGCAGATTCCTTTATCCGCAGACTTCCGAAGGGATATGACACCATGATCACAGGTGGCGGCGGTAATCTGTCAGCTGGACAGAGACAGTTGCTGTGTATTGCGAGAGCCATGCTGTGTCTGCCGATGATGCTGATTCTGGATGAAGCAACATCTTCCATTGATACACGTACGGAAATGAAGATCCAGTCCGCTTTTGCAAAAATGATGAAGGGACGTACCAGCTTTATCGTAGCACACAGACTCTCAACGATCCGTGAGGCAGATGTAATCCTGGTTATGAAAGACGGAAGTATTATCGAGCAGGGGAATCACGAAGAGCTGCTGGCAGCAGGCGGTTTCTATGCGAATCTGTATAACAGTCAGTTTGTAACTGTTCAGAGCTGAGCAGATTTTCAGGTGCTCTGAACAGTTATAGAGATATAAGAAGTATTTCGACATCATCAATAGAATAACGACAGAAGAGAAGCGCCTGCGGCAATTGCCGGGGCGCTTTTTCGTGTACCGCAGGAGAAAAAGAAGAAACTTTGTGAAGACAGATCTCACCGATTGCTAAAATACGCGCAGATCACGTGCTATGATAGGCGCAAATATTGGGTGAGGTGAGTATAAATGGAGAGACAATTTCCAAAAAATGTAAAACAGATCGGAAATGTCAGTGACAGTCCGCGCATTTACGTGGAAGATTATGTGGAGACATTTCTGAATCAATTGGAAGAACAGGGAAGAGAAGTGACGATAACGGCATTTTTGCTGGGAGAAAAGGTACAGATTGAGGGAGAAGAATGTATCTTTGTGACCGGTGCCTTGCAGGTGAAGGATAGTATTTCGGAGGAAATAAATCCGGTGATCACGAAAGAAGAACTGGAAACGGCAAAGGTGGAGAGCCGGGAATATTTCCATGAAATGGACATTATAGGATGGTTTCAGACTGTACCGGACAGACCGCTTGCGTTAAGCCGGGAAATGGCGAAAGCGCACGAAAAATTATTGCCGGAAAAGAATAGTTTATTGATCTTGAAAGGACAGGAAGAAGAATTATATTTTGCCTATAAATTCAAAGAGCTGATGGAGATTGGCGGGCATTATATATTTTATGAAAAGAATCCGGACATGCAGAGTTACATGATCCGTGAACGCAGGCAGATTGGCGTGACACCCAGCGAAGTGGTTGAGGATCGAGCTGCAAAGGATTTTCGCAGCACCATAAAAGGGCGGATGGAAGTCAGAGAGCAGAGACGGGAATCCAGATACGTATATCTGACAAGTGTCCTGTTAGTTGTAATAGTGCTTGCAATCGGTATCTCAACCATGAATAATTATGATAAAATGAATTCTGTACAGAATTCGATCGAAACGTTGTCTTCGAATATGGGAGCAAACGGATCATCCGGAAACAATGCGCAGCAAGATGCGCAGAATTCAGATGAGCAGAGTGATCAGCAGATCGCAGAACAGACCGGGCAGGGTGACCAGGGAGAGAGTGTGGGCGGAACTGATGAAGCATCGCAGGAGACGAATGGAGGAACTACACCGGATCCGTCTACGATTCAGGAGGAGCTGCAGGGTGCATCTGAGGAGTATTATGTGGTACAGAAGGGAGATACCCTGGATCTGATCAGCAAAAAGCTCTATGGGACAACTTCAGAAACGGATGCAATCTGCAGGATGAATGGATTAAAAGATGGCAATCTGATATTCATCGGACAGAAATTGTTATTGCCATAAAAGTGTGGTATGATAAGGAAGTCCAAGTAGGCGGTAAACGGAATGTTGAATAAAACCGTTACTGTAGAGTAAAAGGGGATAATAATGAGACGAAAGAAGAAACCAGATATACATATAGTAGAGAGTCATGAGGATGAGACCGACGCACTGATTGATGAGGTGCTGAAGGAGCTCCGGGAAGAAGATGGCGTGCAGGAGGAGATTGACGAACAGGTGCGTAAGCATAGGAAGAGTCAGAAGACAAAGAGGATTATCGCAGCAGTTCTGATCATCGTCGTAGTTGTAGCAATGGCACTGGTGATCAATCTGAGAACCTATACGACATCCAGAGTCAGTACGACTTATGAGATCAATGCAGAAGGGAATGTAAGCTATCTGGAATTTGGCAATGGAGTGTTGAAATATAGTAAGGATGGTATCGCGCTGGTGAACCGCAAGGGCGATGAAGAGTGGAATCAACCTTATCAGATCAAGAATCCCATTGTAAATACATGGCAAGATGAAGCAGTGGTTGTAGCCGACAAAGGTGGCAATACGATCATGGTTATGGATAAAAAAGGTCTGAAAGGAGAGATGCAGACGGCACTTCCGGTAGAACGGGTATCCGTGTCTTCGCAGGGGATTGTCTGTGCAGTACTTACGACCAATGCCTCACCGAAGCTGGTCTGCTATGATGCGGAAGGTAATGTGCTTGTAGAGCTTACCACCTCTCTCGCTGGTACGGGATATCCAATGGATATCAGTCTGTCGGAGGACGGCAAGATGCTTCTGGTATCCTATCTCAGTGTGCAGAAAGGTCAGATTCTGACCAAAGTAGTATATTATAGCTTTGATGGAACCAAGGAAAAGAGTCAGGATTATGAAGTGACATCAGACGAGTATCCTGGAGTTGTGGCTGCATCAGCAGATTATATGGATGCGGATACATCAGCAGTAGTGACAGATAACAGTCTGCTCATTTACAAGGGTGCAGAGAAGCCGAAGCTTTCCAAGAATATTACAATAAATAAAAAGATCAAGAGTGCATTTCACAGTGACAAATATATCGGTCTGGTTTTAAAAAATGAAGGAAAAGGCGGATACGAACTGTGCCTGTATAATAAGTCGGGCAAGAAGATCCTGTCGGAAGACTTTACCGGTGATTATGCCAATGTGAAGATCAGTGGCAGTCAGGTATTGATGTACGATGGTAAAAAATGTAGTGTTTATACCCGTAACGGCATTCATAAATATCAGGGTGAAGTGGATGATGTTATTCTGGAGATATTCCCTACATTCGGAGTGAACAAATATATAGTGATGAGTGCAAATGGGATGGAAGTTGTCCGGTTTGTAAAGTAAGGAGAAATATATGGATAACTGGTTAGTGGCCGTTGTGGCAGGAGCTTTTTTGCTCGGTCTGATCATAGGTATTGCAAGAGGGGCGATTAAAATCACAGTATCACTTCTGGCAACAATCGTGACATTTGTGCTAGTCTTCTTTTTGACACCGTATGTGAGTAAAGGAATTACAAAGATGACACCTGTACAGGATGTTCTGGAGACGAAGATAGAGTCTACAATTGCCGGGATGGTCATGGGAGACAGCGAAGAAGACGGAACGAACAAAGAAGACCAGATTCGGAATGCGCTGAAAGCAGCGGGCGTGGACGAAGACAGACTAAATGAACTTGGTATTACCGTAGAAGATATTGCGAACGGTAGTATCAGCAAGAATGATCTGGCAGAAATGGGAATTTCGCGGAATATCCTGGATGGCATTAATCAACAGAGTGCAGATAATGGGACTGAGTCACCGGAAAACATCGAAATTCCACGAGATATGCAGATCTCGGCAATCGAGAATGCTGACATACCATCGGTATTTAAGAATCTGCTTCTGACGAACAACAACAGTGAGATCTACGATAAGCTTGGTGTGACCGAATTTGTGAGTTATGTGTCTGCTTATATGGCAAAACTGATTATTAATGTAGCGGCATTTTTGCTGACATTTATAGTTGTTTCGATCATACTTCGGGCGATTATTTTCTCGCTGAATGTGGTGTCGGAGCTTCCGGTAGTTGGTCTGGTGAATCGCCTGGCAGGAGGTGTGCTTGGTATGCTGATGGTACTGATAATCGTGTGGCTGGTATTTCTTGTGATCACAATGTTGTGCACAACCGGAATCGGACAAAGCATGATTGCTATGATTCAGGAAAATGAATTTCTCAAAACGATTTATGAGTATAATCCGGTGTTGAAACTGGCGACATCCATGAAGTTGTAAAATATGTTATGGAATATGATGGGGACAAAAACCAATGATAGAATTATTTGAGGCTGTGGAACGTTGCGAACTGGGCAGCGTGAATATAGCAGTGACAGCACTGGAACCAGAATATCTGGGGGAGAAAGCACTGATCTCTAATGGTCAGATAGTCTGGAAAAGTAGTGCGAAAAGTTTCTTTGACGGACGAGAAGAGGCTGTCAGTCAGTTGCAAGAAAGCGGAATCGAGACAGTTGATGGATGTAAGGTGTTTTGTGATACCTTAGGTCAGGAAAAGCATCTGGTAGTCTGCGGCGGCGGACATGTGTCGATACCTGTGATCAAGATCGGGATCATGATGGGAATGAAAGTAACTGTGTTGGAAGACCGACCGAAATTCGCAGATAATGCCAGAAGGGCAGGTGCCGATCAGGTAATCTGTGAACCATTTGCAGAAGCACTCGATCAGATTTTGGGAAGTTCAGATACGTATTTTGTCATTGTGACCAGGGGACATCGATATGATCAGGTGTGTCTGGAAAAGATTACGCAGAAAGAACATGCGTATATCGGTATGATCGGAAGCCGCAGAAGAGTGGCATTGGTTAAGAGATTGTTAGTGGAAAATGGATGTGATCAGGAAGTGCTGGATGAAGTGTATACGCCGATCGGACTGGATATTGGCGCAGAGACACCGGTAGAGATTGGTGTGGCGATCATGGCTGAGATCATCGAAGTGAAGAATAAAAAGAAGCGTACATTCGGATATTCTAAAGATATGATCCGCGTCATTTGTGATGAGGAAAAGTATCCGGATGCGAAAGTAATGGCAACGATTATTACCAGAAAAGGATCAGCTCCGCAGGGAATTGGCGTGAAGATGCTGGTACTTGCAGATGGCACCTGTATTGGAACGATCGGAGGCGGTTGCATGGAGTCGAATATACTACAGAAAGCATTGCAGATGATCCGGAACGGAGAGAGCGGAGCCAGGATTTGTCATGTAGATTTGACGGGAGCAGATGCGGAAGATGAAGGTATGGTATGCGGTGGTATTGCGGATGTACTGATGGAAATGATTTCTGGAAAAGTATAAGGAATAGATGAAAATGTGAAAGGAATGCTTTGAATTTTCGAAGCATTCTTTTTTTGTATCGCGACGAGTCAAAGTCTGAGCTTGCTCAAGACGCTAGGCGAGATGACATTGTAACAACAAAGTGGTCTGGTTAAAAATATAAAAACTGGATATTTTAAACAGTCCATACATGGAGTAACATTCATACTAATCCTATAGGTAAATAACGATAATAAATGATAAAAAGCAGGAGGGATCTGAAAATGAGTACAGAAAGATATGAATTAAATAAACAGCTGGCACAGATGTTGAAGGGTGGCGTCATCATGGATGTTACGACACCGGAGCAGGCAAAGATCGCAGAAGAAGCAGGTGCATGTGCAGTCATGGCGCTGGAGAGGATTCCGGCAGATATCCGTGCTGCAGGCGGTGTATCGCGTATGAGTGATCCGAAAATGATCAAAGGTATCCAGGAAGCTGTTTCCATCCCGGTTATGGCGAAATGCAGAATCGGACATTTCGTAGAAGCGCAGATTTTAGAGGCCATCGAGATTGACTACATAGACGAAAGTGAAGTATTATCACCGGCGGATAATGTATACCATATTGACAAGCGTCAGTTCAAAGTGCCGTTTGTATGTGGAGCAAAGGATCTTGGAGAAGCACTGAGAAGAATCAATGAAGGTGCATCGATGATCCGTACGAAAGGAGAACCGGGAACCGGAGATGTGGTTCAGGCAGTGACACATATGCGAAAGATGAATCAGCAGATCGCGCAGCTTGTGTCAATGAGAGACGATGAACTGTTTGAGGCGGCTAAGACGCTTCAGGTGCCATATGAGTTGGTGGAATATGTACATAGTAATGGAAAACTTCCGGTTGTAAATTTTGCAGCAGGTGGTGTGGCAACTCCGGCTGATGCGGCACTTATGATGCAGCTTGGCGCAGAAGGTGTATTTGTAGGTTCTGGTATCTTTAAGTCCGGTGATCCGAAGAAACGTGCAGCAGCGATCGTAAAAGCCGTTACAAATTACAAAGATCAGAAGATGCTGGCAGAACTTTCAGAAGACCTTGGAGAAGCAATGGTCGGAATCAACGAACAGGAGATTAAACTTCTGATGGCAGAGAGGGGCAAATAAAGTGAGAGTAGCGATACTTGCAGTACAGGGCGCGTTCATCGAACATCGGAAAAAGCTGGAATCACTTGGCGCAGAATGTATCGAGCTTCGGAAAAAAGAAGATCTGGAACAGCCATTTGACGGCCTGATACTTCCGGGAGGTGAGAGTACCGTACAGGGAAAACTTTTGCGAGAACTTGAGATGTACGATTCCTTGAAAGAAAAGATTGAAAGCGGGATGCCGGTTCTGGCAACCTGTGCCGGACTGATCCTTTTGGCAGAACATTTAAGCAATGACGAGCACGTGTACTTTGGTACACTGCCTGTCACTGTGCGGCGAAATGCTTATGGGAGACAGCTGGGAAGCTTTCATACAGATGCAGAAGTGAAAGGCATTGGAGAAGTGCCGATGACATTTATCAGAGCACCTTATATTGAGACAGCAGACGAGCAGGTTCAGGTGCTCGCCCATGTAGACGACAGAATTGTGGCAGTGCAGTACGGCGCGCAGATCGGCTTGTCATTTCACCCGGAACTGGATGCGGATAGCCGGATTCATGAAAAATTCCTGGGATTGATCGCTGACTGTATCAAAAACAACAATTGTAGAAAAAATTAAAAAAATTTGCAAAAACCCCTTGCATTTTTTCGCGCAAGGGGTTATATTAAACGAGTGATATGAATCACGTATTCCTCGATAGCTCAATGGTAGAGCACACGGCTGTTAACCGTGGGGTTGTTGGTTCGAGCCCAACTCGGGGAGTTTAAGACCTGTAAAGTATAACTTTACAGGTCTTTTTTCTATTGCGATGAGGGGAAGTTCGAGCTTACCCTGGATCTTAACGACCGCATACAATCTCAGAAGGTGCATTTTAGCACTTCTGATGATTGTGTTTCTAAATTATTTTCTTAGCAAAATCTCGAAATAAGTTGACGTATACAATCAAAGGTGTTAATATCATATGTAATCTATACAAGGGCTTGTAATAACTCATTCGAGTATATGATGATCAAAGATGTCTGACAGGGAGCTCCCAAATAATCAGGAAAAACAGGATAATAAAAATGTGGGTTTTTATGATGAAATATAACCTTTTAATGGTTAATTAAGTATCAAAAAAATGTCTAAATGTGTGGGCGGAATATATGAAAGAGAGTGATGATATGAATTTGGGAATCGAAACGGAGACTTTAGAATTTAAAAGATCAACAGGTGAATTAAAAGAAGCGGTACATTCTATTTGTGCGATATTGAATAAGCATCAATGCGGAGAACTTTACTTTGGTGTAAAAACAGATGGAACAGTAATTGGACAAGTTGTGACGGAAGAATCATTACGAGAAGTAAGTCAGAAGATTAAAAATTTTATTGAACCAAGAATTTATCCAGAAATAAGCAAAGTGGTATTAGGAGGAAGGGATTGTATTCATGTAAAGTTTTCGGGTAAACAGATACCTTATTTTGCATATAATGTGGCGAGAATCAGAGTTGCAGATGAAGATTTAGTTATGTCGAGAGAAGAAATAACCAGTTTTCTTTTGAAAACCGAAGACGATGGCAATCGATGGGAAAATTTAACATCAAATAAAACAATTGAAGACGTGGATGAAAAATTACTAAAAAAATAGGGTCAATCATTTTTTTCGTGGGATTGACGTTACCACGTTATAGGTTTTCTAAGCCGTCCGCCAGCCTTGACATGAACCTCAGGTAATGCGTAGGGTAATCACCCCGACGGCGAAGAACTCAAGAACAGTTGTGATTTGTGAGCCGTCGGGATCAGGCATTGTAGCATTGCCTGAGAACCATGTAAAGGCCAAGCCCTAAAGGGTGGCTAGGTTTTCCCCTCCGACTCAGGAGCCTTAGAACAGTTGTTGCTTTTGCTCCAGTATTAATTGAATAAAAAAGGATCTTCCGTTAAGATTGGAATAAACGTTTTGGCCGACGTATTTTACCCAATCGAAAGGAGATCCTCTGTCTTGGATTATATACGAAAAGAAGCGAATGGACAATTAGCATTTACTCAATCTACCGATTTTTTAAAGATTCCTTCCTGCCTTTACGGCTTTCATAATGAATCTACTTCTGTTAAGACCGCTAAATCAGGTCGGACAGTGTTTTGTTTCGAAGGATCTCTTGATGCATCAGAGGAAAATCTTCTTTGCTCCTGCGGATCTAAGATGCATGTAAATAATCATCCTTCTATAAATCTGAGACATCTTCCCTTTGGTGGCAGCCTTAGCTGCGTGACCTTTACACGCAACCAGTATGCCTGTCCAAAGTGTGGATCTACAAAGATGCAGTTTATCTCTTTTAAGGCTCCTGGTCATATGATCACAGAAGAACTGTATCAGTATACCCGGGATCTACTCGCTTCCGGTGTTTATACAAACAAGGAAGTGGCTGAACTTACCGGCCTTGGTAAGAATACCGTAAAGGATATCGATAAAGAGAGACTCCGGGAACTGTATACTACTAATGATGGAAAGCTGATCAAGCCGGAAAAACCCGCGAAATTTCTGGGTATTGATGAGTTCAAACTGCATAATGGTTACCGATATGCGACCCACATCATCGATATGGAAACCGGGCATATCCTTTGGATTGCCGGTGGTAAGAAAAAGCAGGTTGTATATGACTTTATCGAGCATGTCGGTCTGAAATGGATGGATCAGGTCGAGGCAGTTGCCTGTGACATGAACTCCGATTTTCAGGAAGCTTTCGAGGAGAAGTGTCCTCATATCCAGCCGGTATTCGATTACTTTCATATCGTAAAGAACTTTAACGACAAGGTTGTAAGCGAAGTCCGCAAAGACGAGCAGCGACGACTCTATGAAGAAGGTAATGTCGAAGCAGCCAGAGCATTAAAGAAGACTCGCTATATCCTGATGTCTTCCAGAAAAACGCTTCAATCCAAGGATGCCGATGCCAGAGAAGAACGTCAGATTCACAAAGGGAGCAGTCTGTTCAAAACTGACAGTATTGTCCGTAAGGAAGGATACGAGGAACGCTATGACGCACTGCTTCAGGAGAACCAGCTGCTATTTACTCTGGACCTGATCAAGGAAAAGCTTAACCTGGCTTATTCTCGGAAAGATGAGGCCATTATGGCAGAAGACATCATCAGTATTATGGATATGTGCAAGGCAACGGGCAATCCACACTTCCTGTGGTTTGAGCGTCTGCTTAGCAACCACTTTGAGGGCATTATCGCCCACGCAACTTATGATATCTCAGCTGCAAAGATTGAAGGTATCAACAACAAAATCAAGACTCTTCGCAGACAGGGATACGGATATCCTGATGACGAATATTTCTTTCTGAAGCTATTCGATATGAGCCGACAGAGCTACGAGAGGAATCGGAAATCCCACAAAATTTGTGATTGAGCCTATTTTTTTCAAAAAATATATAAAATATGCACGTCATACTCAATTCTGATTGGAATTCTATTTTCGATACCGGAAATATATAAAACCCGGAGTCAGCAATGATATCGGATATATATCCGCACCGCCGGCTCCGGGGATTCTGCATCACACAGCGCCAAAGAAATTCATTACTTTCCTTCGTAATGAATGACGCTCTCCACATCATAGCCTTTCAGCTTCTCTCTTCCTTTCAAGCCCTCTAATTCCATCAGGAAGATTATTTTCACTACTTCACCGCCAAGCTCTTCCACCAATCTGGCTGCCGCTTCAATCGTGCCACCTGTAGCAATCAGATCATCCACCAATACAACCTTCTGTCCCGGTTGAATAGCATCCTTATGCATCTCGATCTCTGCTTTGCCATATTCCAGTTCGTATTCAGCGGAAACAGTCTCTCTTGGAAGCTTACCTTTCTTTCTGACTGGCACAAATGCTTTATGAAGATTATATGCGATTGGTACACCAAAAATAAATCCTCTGGACTCTGTTCCGGCGATCACATCAAAATCTACACCTTCCAGGAACTTCTGCATCTCATCAATCGCAAGATGTAATCCATCTGCATCCTGCAACACACTTGTCACATCGCGAAAGATAATTCCTTTCTCCGGGAAATCCGGAATACTTTTTACATATTCTTCAATCTTTTTCATCAATATCGCTCCTTAGTGAAATAATGACTACTCGTCTAGTATACCATAGTCTGTTTCAAAATTCTACTGTTCCTGTTATGCATTCTCTGCTCTGTCTCTGATATTTTCTTATTCTGCAAGATATCTTGCCACACACACACCGCTTGCCGATGCATGAGACAGGGAATGTGTGACACCGCTGCAGTCACCGATAATAAACAATCCTTCATGTCTGGTTTGCAGGTGGTTGTCAATCTCTACTTCCATATTATAGAACTTCACTTCTACACCATACAGCAATGTATCATCATTAGCTGTACCAGGAGCAATCTTGTCCAGTGCATAGATCATCTCAATAATACCGTCCAGAATACGTTTTGGCATAACCAGACTCAGGTCACCCGGTGTTGCTGCAAGTGTTGGTGTCACATAGCTTTCAGCAATTCTTGATACCGTACTTCTACGTCCACGGATCAGATCCCCAAAACGCTGTACCATTACTCCTCCGCCCAGCATATTAGACAATCTTGCGATGCTTTCACCATATCCGTTGCTGTCCTTAAATGGTTCTGAAAAATGCTTGGATACTAACAATGCAAAATTCGTATTCTCTGTATGCAATGCTGGATCTTCATAGCTGTGACCATTTACCGTTACAATACCATTCGTGTTCTCATTTACAACCACTCCCCGCGGATTCATACAAAATGTTCTTACCAGATCTTCAAACTTCTGTGTACGATACACAATCTTGCTTTCATACAATTCATCTGTCAGGTGTGCAAATACTTCTGCCGGAAGTTCTACACGCACACCAATATCCACACGATTGGACTTGGTCGGGATCTCCAGATCCTTACATACACCTTCCATCCATTTACTTCCACTTCGTCCTGCAGAAATAATACATTTATCACATGTATATTCGGCATCTGCGGTCTTCACCACATAACCATCTCCACTCTTCGCCACTGTCTCTACCGGTGTCATGAAATGGAACTCAACCTTATCTTTTAATTCATTATAAAGGTTCTCAAGGACTACGTAATTAATGTCTGTTCCCAAGTGACGTACGGATGCATCCAGCAAATGCAGATCGTTCTGCAGACATGTCTTCTTAATCTCTGTATTAGCTGTAGAATAAAGCTTCGTACCCTCACCGCCGTGGCTCATATTAATATCATCCACATACTTCATCAGATCAATTGCTTCTCTCTTACCAATATATTCATGCAGAGTACCACCAAACTGATTCGTAATATTGTATTTTCCATCTGAAAATGCACCTGCGCCTCCGAATCCATTCATGATTCCGCAGCTCTTACAATGGATACAATTCTTGATCTTCTTACCATCAATCGGACATTTTCTCTTCTCCAGAGGCTGTCCTGCTTCCAATACAACAACCTTCAGTTCCGGCTTCAATTTCATCAATTCATATGCCGAAAAGATACCTCCCGGTCCTGCTCCGATTATCACTACATCATACTTCATCCTTTATTCCTCCCTTGACTTGCGCAAAATATCTACCGTATGTCCGGATGCTCCCATCAGATCCATCCGTTCACAAGTAGCCATGTGATATGTTATAAACTGTTCAAATTCATCTTCATCCAACGCATTCAGAAACGGACGCATATAATTCGCTGCTCCGTCTGCTGCAATGATCTGTATCCGTTCCATACCCGCCTGCCAGTTCAATTCTGCAATATCCTCCAACCGAACCATGCTATAGAGCTCATTTCCTTTCTCTGTACAGTGAAATGTTTCGTCCAACATTCCTTCCTGCACAGCTTCCCTGATATGGCGTTCCTTAAATGCATAAGTCAGCACGCTGAATTCATTCATAATATATGCCACTAGCAGTACGCCATCCGGTTTCAGTACACGCTTCGCTTCCAGCAACGCCTGAAGCTTCTCACCTTCACCTTTCAGATGATACATTGGTCCAAACAGTAATACAAGATCAAAACTCTCTGGTTCAAAGCGTTTTAACTTCAATGCATTTCCCTGGTATGCCTTCACCAGGCTGCATTTCTGCTTCAGACGTCCCAGATTATGCTTTACAAACTCTACCGCTGTCACATCATATCCTTCTTCAGCCAGTGCAATGCTGTACCTGCCTGTTCCTGCACCAATATCCAATATACGGATTTCTCGTCTGTTTTTGCCTGTCTCTTCCGCGATCTGATCCAGATATTTATGAATATAATGCATAGAGGTCTGAAACTCCACCCTGCCATGTCGGCTGTCCAGACGTTTGTCCTCATTAAATTTATTATAATATTCTTCCAAAGTCGTCATAAGCTTCTTTTTATCACTCCTCCGCTCTATTCCAACATACAGTATAGCAGTCATTCCTCCTGCCCGCAACGAAAATCCTTACCAAATAATCCAGGTCGTTGCGTGGAATCATATTTCGTGCTATAGTAACCCATAGAATTCATAATGCGGAGGAAATTTATATGTCATATTGTCCTGAATGCGGAACCCAATTAATCCGCAGACATCTGGAAAATGAAGGTGAGATACCTTACTGCGAGGCCTGTAAGGCCTTCCGCTTTCCAACCTTTAATACAGCGATCAGCACTATTGTATATGCACCAGGCGGCAAGAAATTACTGCTGATCAAGCAATACGGAAAAGATCGTAATATTCTGGTAGCCGGCTATGTCAACAAAGGGGAATTTGCAGAACATGCATTAAGACGTGAAGTCCGAGAAGAAATTGGACTGAATGTAGTAAGCTGTTGTTTCAACCACAGCGAATACTATGATATTGTCAATATTGGTTTACACTTTATTCTCAAGAATGTTCGACCTTATGCAGCCCCCTGCAGTGAAGCATAGTATTGCTGTCGTTTAACCATC
>NZ_JAOQJV010000016.1:41731-54188 GCF_025567415.1 Dorea ammoniilytica | reverse complement strand
TATAATGGTCTCATAAATTAAGACACTTTTTCGGACAGTTTTTAATGAATCTGATATACTTAAACCAGTATGAAAGAAAGGATCCATTATCATGTCCAGACAAAGAAGAAATTTTAATGCCAAATTCAAATCAGATCTTGTAATTGAGCTGCTTAAGGGTGAGAAAGATCTCAATACCCTTGCAACTGAAAATAACATCCAACCAAATCTGCTCCGCAACTGGAAAAAAGAGTTCTTGAACAATGCTTCGGTTGTGTTCGACGACAAGCGTGAGGAAAACCTCAAAGAAAAGCTTGCCGAAGAGCGTAAGGAGAAAGCGGAGTATGCCAAAAAGGTTGGTCAGTTAACCATGCAGGTTGACTGGCTCAAAAAAAAATCTGAAGAAATTTGTGGACCTGACTACGAGAGTAAGTTTAGTCCAAAACCTTTTGACGACTAAGGAAATTCCGGCTTCTGTTGGCGCCAGGTTGCTTGACATCAACCGTACAAGCATTTATTACAAGGGTGCCCCTATTTCAGATGAGGAACTGGCCTGCAAAGAGATCATGGATCATCTCCATACAGATAATCCCACTTGGGGCGCAAGACAAATGTCTGCACAGTTAAAAACCCGTGGTTACCAGGTTGGACGCCGCAAGGCAAGACGCTACATGAATGAGATGGATATTTACCCGATTTATCCAAAGATGAATCTTTCCAAGCGAATGCAGCAGGCGAAAGTATGTCCATATCTTCTTCGTAATGCGGTCATAGACAAACCAAATCAGGCATGGTCTATTGACATTACATATATTCCGATCAAGCGCGGATTTCTGTATCTGACAGCCGTGATCGACTGGTATAGCCGTTGTATTGTCGGCTGGGAAGTGGATGACACACTTGATACCAGAATGGTTATCAGTGCCCTGAAAAAAGCTTTCAAAGTGGCAAAACCTCAGATCTTGAATTCAGATCAGGGTTGTCAGTTTACAAGTCAGCAATACATTGACTTTGTAAAGGAAAACGGTATCCGCCAGAGTATGGATGGAAAAAGCCGCTGGGCAGACAACATCATGATTGAGCGCTGGTTCCGCAGCTTCAAGTATGAGGAAGCCTATCTGACACAGTACAACAACATCAGGGAAGCAAGGGCTGCTATCAGACAGTATATCCACACCTACAACTTTGAGCGACGCCATTCTGCACTTGATTACCAAACACCGGCTGAATGCTACTATCCGGCAATGTTGATGCCATATGTAGCTTAGCATATATTGGATCTGGGGAGTGCTCCACTGTTCTCTCCATGTTCCTTGTAACTTGTCCACCATATCAGTTCATTATAAAAATCTTAGATTTTTGTCTTGACAACTGAGCCACTATATGACCGGAATAAATGGACATGCCCATACAAAGCAATGAAGAATAGGCAAAGTATTTATGTGCAGTCATAGATTTTTTGATTCCAGAATAAATGCATCCCAACATACAGAAAAGTGCGCCTAAGGACCAGTATTTATGTGATTTCATAATTTGATACCTCCTTTGATTTAACTGATTCAATCATAACGCTTTTTTACGAAAATGCAAAGAAAAACTTTGAATATAGTTCTGTGGAATTAGAACTTGGTTTTGCGATTCTGTATATTTAAGATATCCAAAAGTATACTAAATTCAGAACGATTATTCGTTCTGGAGGAGGTGTTACGATGGATTTGAAAGCAGTAGGACAGCGAATCAAATCAGCACGAGAAGCAAAAAATCTCACGCAAGAGGAACTGACTGCATTAGTAAATTTAAGTCCAACGCATGTGAGTGTAATAGAGAGAGGCTTGAAAGTTACAAAATTGGATACCTTTGTTGCAATTGCAAATGCATTAGATGTTTCAGCAGATACTCTTTTAATTGATGTTGTGGCACATTCAGTTACAGGTGTTACCAATGAGCTGACAGAAAAAATTGAAAAACTTCCGATCAAAGAATAGTAATCTCCTGAAAGAAAGCTTTTTGTCAGATTTTTTCAAAGAAAAATTAAATGATAACAATACATAGTTTTAACCATGATATTCTGAAAAATTTTATAGGAATGCTCTATCATCAAATTGACATAGGAATGTGGTAGCGTATAATTAGAATTGAATACACTGAAAAATGGAGAAATTACATGAAAGTACATAAATATTGGTCAGTAGTAGCTTTGATCACAATGATTGGGACTTTTTACATTGGATATAAAAAGCTAAAATCATGTCACAAATACTTTGCTTTTAGTTCCATGCTATGTATGGTAATGGTGATATATACAGGTCATAAAATGATTGCCGGGAATAGGAAAGAAAAGACGAGAAAAGAGAAAGTTACAGAGAGGGAGGAATAAATAATGCTGGAAGTAGGAATTAAAGCGCCCGATTTTGAGTTGCCAGATCAAAATGGGAAAACACATAGATTATCGGATTATACAGGAAAAAAAGTGATTTTATATTTCTATCCCAAGGATAATACAGCGGGATGCACGAAACAGGCATGTGGTTTTTCCGAGAGATACCCTCAGTTTACCGAAAAAGGTGCAGTTATTCTTGGAGTCAGTAAGGATTCTGTATCCTCTCATAAGAGATTTGAGGAAAAATATGGATTGGCATTTACACTTTTAGCAGATCCAGAGCGGAAAGTTATTGAAGCTTATGATGTATGGAAAGAAAAGAAAAATTATGGCAAAGTCTCTATGGGAGTAGTAAGAACCACATATCTTATTGATGAACAGGGGATTATTATAAAGGCAAATGATAAAGTCAAGGCTGCAGATGATCCTGAAAATATGCTTAAGGAATTAGATTAATGAAGATAATATTATCCCCTGCTAAAAAGATGATTACAGATACTGACAGTATAGAACCTATTGGCTTGCCGGAATTTATTGATAAGACAACAGAGATATTAAGCTGGTTGAGAGATAAGTCAAAAGAGGAACTGAAGGCTGTCTGGAAATGTAATGACAAGATTCTGGAACAGAGTTTTTATAGATTGGAAAATATGAACCTTTATCAGATGCTCACTCCGGCTGTCTTATCATATGAAGGAATTGCATTTCAATATATGGCACCATCTGTGTTTGAAGACAGGCATTTTGCGTATGTACAAAATCATTTAAGAATATTGTCTGCGTTTTATGGTGTTCTGAAACCGATGGACGGAGTAACCCTTTATCGTTTAGAAATGCAGTCAAGGGTCGGAATTGGAGATGCAAAAAATTTGTATGAGTACTGGGGAAACTTGTTATACCGTTCAGTGATTGATGACAGTAGGATTATAATCAATTTGGCATCAAAAGAATATTCTAAATGCATAGAAAAATATCTGACACCACAGGATAGATATATTACGATTACATTTTGTGAATTGTCTGGAAATAAATTAGTGACAAAAGGTACCTATGCTAAGATGGCTCGTGGAGAAATGGTCAGATTTATGGCAGAAAATAATATTGAGAATCTGGTGGAAATTCAGAAATTTGACAGGATTGGATATTCCTTTAGGTCTGATTTATCATCAGATTCAGAATATGTTTTTGAACGCGAAATAGAATTATGATTTAGATTAAAGGTTCCAGAACTGGGTATTTTTACAATAATAATAATTATTATTATTGACGACAGAATGAAAGTGATATATAATCCTTATTAAGAACTAGTTCCAATAAGGAGAGCTGATGACAAGTAGAAGAAATACCATTCAAAAAGATCTTGTAAGAAACGCTGTATGTGAAATGAAAAGACATGTTACGGCAAATGAAGTATATGAATTTGTAAAAGAATCCTGTCCTACAATCGGCAAAGGGACTGTATATAGAAATCTCGACATATTGGTAGAAGAAGGTGATTTAAGAAAAGTGGAAGTTCCGGATGGACCTAATCGGTTCGACCTTACATTAAAGAACCATTACCATGTGAGGTGTGTAAACTGCGGTGAGATTTCAGATGTGGATATGGATGAAATATTGGGCTTGCTAGAAAAAATTCATGATACATATGGAACGGACTTTTTAGAATATGACATATTATTTAAAGGTATTTGTCCGAAATGCCAGAAAAAGATAAAGGATAGGCAAATCTATTAAGCATTTATGTAAATAATGGCATGAGATTTTGAAAAAGTAGTAAAGAAAACGGAGGTAAAAGAGATGGCTACTAACAAGTACACAGGAACACAGACAGAAAAAAATTTACAGGAGGCATTTGCAGGAGAATCACAGGCAAGAAATAAGTATACTTATTTTGCATCCGTAGCGAAAAAGGAAGGCTACGAGCAGATGTCAGCATTATTTTTAAAAACAGCAGATAATGAGAAAGAGCATGCTAAGATGTGGTTCAAGGAATTAGCAGGAATTGGTGATACAAAAGAAAACTTAGCTGCTGCTGCAGAAGGAGAGAACTACGAGTGGACAGATATGTATGATGGCTTTGCTAAAACAGCAGAGGAAGAAGGTTTCCCTGAGCTTGCAGCAAAATTTAGAGCAGTAGGAGAAATTGAAAAGCACCATGAGGAGAGATATCGTGCACTTCTTAAGAATATTGAAACTGCTCAAGTGTTTGAGAAGAGTGAAGTGAAGGTATGGGAATGCCGTAACTGTGGACATATTGTAGTCGGAACAAAGGCTCCAGAGGTATGCCCGGTATGCAATCATCCACAGAGTTATTTTGAAGTACGTGAAGAGAATTATTAAGGGGGAATAGACATGGAAGTAAAATATTATGTATGTAAGCATTGTGGAAACATTATTGAAAAGGTAAAAGACAAAGGTGTACCTGTAATTTGTTGTGGAGAGCCGATGCCGGAACTGAAAGCCGGAGTAACAGATGCCGCAGTTGAAAAGCATGTACCGGTATATACACTAGATGGTAATCTGGTTCATGTTGTTGTTGGAGAAATCAAACATCCAATGCTTGAAGAACACTTTATTGAATGGATTACATTAAATACCAATCAGGGCGTTTATAGAAAACAGTTAAATCCAGGACAGGAGCCGGTTGCAGATTTCTGTCTTTGTGACGGAGAGCAGGTGGAGGAAGTATATGCATACTGCAATTTACATGGATTATGGAAATGTTAAAAACACTTGACATTCGTGCTAAGATTACAAAATAATTCAGAAACAACAGTAATATATGCTGTGTATTAATATATTTATAAGGAGGAACAAACTAATGAAATATGTATGTGACGTTTGCGGATGGGAATATGATGAAGAGGAAGGTTATCCTGAAGGTGGTATTGCACCAGGAACAAAGTGGGAGGATGTTCCGGAAGATTTTGAATGCCCATTATGTAATGTTGGAAAAGATCAGTTTTCAGAAGTTGAATAGAAGACTAAACTTGTTTTAAATATGGATGGATAAACCAAAACCCTGGTGCGTGAGCAACAGGGTTTTTTATTGCGATGTTTTGTGATGATATCACAGAAAATTCAGATGAAGCGAGTTATATTACAGGTGTTATACTAAGTGTAGATGGTATGGCAAGAAGTTAAGTCAATGTGGTATGGTGATGTCATCACAGAAAAGAAATAAAATTCAGATTATAATAAAGCCACAAAGAAATGATAGGGAGGATTATAAAATGACTGCAATTAATATCAATAAAAATAATTTTCAAAACGAAGTAATGAATTCTGATAAAACTGTCCTTTTGGATTTTTGGGCGCCTTGGTGTGCTCCTTGTCGTATGGTGGTTCCTATCATAGAGGAGATTGCAGGTGAACGCCCTGATATCAAAGTTGGTAAAATCAATGTGGATGAGCAGCCTGAACTGGCAAGTGAATTTAGTATTATGAGTATCCCAACTTTGGTGGTTATGAAGAATGGGAAGATCGTACAACAGGTTTCAGGTGCGAGACCTAAGAATGCAATTTTAGAAATGCTTTAAGGAGGAGGTGCACTAATGGGATTTTTTGATTTCCTTAAACAGGCGAATATTAATCAAGGGATAGAGGAATATAAAAGGACTGCTGGTGCAGTTCTGCTGGATGTACGTACTCCGCAGGAATATCAGGAAGGGCATATACCAGAAAGTAAAAATGTACCGTTACAACAACTTAACAATGTTGTTTCAGTAGTGAAGAATACAGAAAATCCACTGTTTGTATACTGTTATTCCGGAGCCCGAAGTCGTCAAGCAATAGGGTTGTTGCAACGAATGGGATATTCTAAAGTAAATAATATCGGTGGCATTGCTGATTATTCAGGAAAGGTGGAAAAATAAGATGAAGGTAATAATCATAGGCGGTGTAGCCGGAGGAGCTACAGCTGCAGCAAGAATACGAAGACTGGATGAACATGCAGAAATTACTGTGTTTGAAAGATCCGGATACATATCCTATGCGAATTGTGGGCTTCCATATTATATTGGAGACGTGATCACAGGCCCGGAAGAACTTACACTACAGACACCAGAGAGTTTTTTTAAACGCTTCCGTATTAACATGAAAATTCATCATGAAGTTATCTCCATACATCTGGATCGAAAAACTGTTTCAGTGAAAAATTTGGAGAATGATGAGATATTTGAAGAAAACTATGATAAGTTGATTCTTTCTCCAGGTGCAAAGCCAACACAGCCGAGACTTCCCGGAGTAGGTATTGATAAACTTTTTACACTTCGTACTGTAGAAGACACTTTTCGGATAAAGGAATATATTAATAAGAATCATCCAAAATCTGCTGTGTTGGCTGGTGGCGGTTTTATTGGTTTAGAGCTGGCAGAAAATTTGAGGGAGCTTGGCATGGATATTACAATTGTGCAACGGCCTAAGCAGCTGATGAATCCTTTTGACCCGGATATGGCATCCATGATCCATAATGAAATGAGAAAGCATGGGATAAAACTGGTACTGGGATATACAGTAGAAGGATTTAAAGAAAAAGACAACGGAGTGGAAGTTTTGTTGAAAGATAATCCATCCCTTCAGGCTGATATGGTAGTTCTGGCAATCGGAGTCACACCAGACACAGCACTAGCAAAAAAAGCCGGTCTGGAACTTGGCATCAAGGAAAGTATTGTGGTGAATGACAGAATGGAAACTTCTGTACCGGATATTTATGCTGCAGGTGATGCAGTTCAGGTAAAACATTATGTTACTGGCGATGATGCGCTGATTTCTTTGGCAGGACCAGCCAATAAACAGGGCAGAATCATCGCTGATAATATTTGTGGCGGTGATAGTCGTTACCTGGGCAGTCAGGGAAGCTCCGTTATAAAAGTGTTTGATATGACAGCAGCCACTACAGGTATCAATGAAACCAATGCCAAAAAGTCAGGATTAGAGGCAGATACAGTAATTCTTTCTCCTATGAGTCATGCCGGTTACTATCCTGGTGGAAAAGTGATGACCATGAAGGTGGTTTTTGAAAAGGATACGTATCGCTTGCTTGGTGCTCAGATTATTGGATATGAAGGCGTTGATAAACGTATTGATGTGCTGGCAACAGCAATCCATGCAGGGCTGAAGGCAACTCAGCTGAAAGATCTGGATCTTGCATATGCACCGCCATACTCCTCTGCCAAGGATCCTGTAAATATGGCTGGATTCATGATAGACAATATAGCAAAAGGTACCTTAAAACAATGGCATCTGAAAGATATGGATAAGATTTCGAAAGATAAAAGTGTTGTGTTGCTGGATGTGAGAACAGTAGATGAATTCAGTAGGGGGCATATTGATGGATTCAAAAACATACCTGTAGATGAACTGAGGGAACGAATTAGTGAAATTGAGAAAGGAAAGCCTGTGTATCTGATATGCCAAAGTGGTCTGCGCAGTTATATTGCCAGTCGTATTCTGGAGGGAAATGGTTATGAAACATATAACTTCTCCGGCGGATTCCGCTTCTATGATGCAGTGGTCAATGACCGTGCGCTGATTGAAAGGGCATATGCGTGTGGCATGGATTATTAAAAATAATCATAATATTTTTATAATTTTCTCGTAGTATAAAAAGATACTCCATTTATTAGAATGACTTTCATAATTCAGATAAATGGAGGATTCTTCTTTATATGTTATAGAAAAACAGTTTTATGACCTTTGAAGTGTTTTCAGTCTTTTTGAATCAAGGATTGTGATTTTGCCGCGGGAGAGTTTGACGAGACCCTCGCCTTGAAAGTATCGAAGCATTCGAGTGATAACTTCCCTGTGGGAACCAAGATGGTTTGCGATAGTTTCGTGAGTGATTTTCAATTCATTTGTTTCTTCGATAGAGGTCTCTTCTAAAAGAAATGAAGCAACACGCTTATCCAAACTCTTCCACATGATTTGTTCAATCAGCCACATGACATCAGAAAAACGGGTAGCCATTAACTCATTGGTATAGTTTGCGACAGGAGCAGAATCCTTCATGATGCCCTTATAGATTTCAGCAGGGATGATCCAAAGATCAGTATCTTTTTCTGCTTCAATGGTTACTTCAAATTGAATGGACCGTATGATACATGAGGCGGATAAAAGACACATATCCATATCGAACAGACGATAGAGTGTAATCTCTCGTCCTTCATCTGAAAGTATGTAAGTTCGAAGCTGCCCGGATTTAACCAGTAATAATCCAGTACAATCCAGGTTTCCGTTGTGAATGATCGTTCCCTTTTTTACCTCCTGTGTGATCAAATTGTCTGAAATTAATTTTTTCTGTGCTGTATTTAAGTCATTCCATAGTGGAAAATAGTTTTCGAAGCTCATAATAGTTATCTCCTTTATGAACATAGTATACTTACTTTTTTAAGATGCGTCAATTACATAATTGACATATGCCATAAATAAAAATATACTGACTATAGTACATGACGGTTGTAAATATGAGGGAGGGATAAATAATGCAGGGAGATGTCAGTTTGTCAGTTGGACAGTATGAACATACAGGAGAACGGGATCGATATTCGTATAGACATAGAACAATTTTGTCTGAGAATGTGCAAGGCAGCAAAGAGTTACTATGATAAAGTGAATCTGGAAAAAGACTTTAGTCTCTATAATACTCCAGTTATGGATTTTATTCAGGTAACACAAAAAAAGAAAGATGCTTCTATTATTGCACTGATTTGTGGCAATGAACGTTATGCAAAAGGATTAAAAGAAGCATTGCAGTTTATTTCAGAGCAGATCATGCTGTTTTATACACCGGAAAGAGCTAAAACAAAATTAGGCAAACATAAGCCGGATCTTTGGATTGTTACCGAAGATATGACGAGACAATCGAATCAGCCATGGCGTGCTGACAGGACAACACCTGTAATTTTAATCACAGGCAATCCTGATGCTGTTGAAATTAAAAAGGATCCTGGGAAACTAACTGTTCTTTCTATGCCATTATCGATAGTTAATTTGCGGAAAACCGTCAAAATATATGTGTCGTGAGGAGAAGTTTATGCTGTATATAACACTATCATTTGCATTCATAGTTGTATATTTGATGATGCTTATGCGGAGAGAGAAAGAAAAGATGAGTGAAATTAAAATACAAATGGATCAACTGCAAGCACAACATGATCAATTGCGGAAAGAAAGGGATCAGTTACAAGAACGGATGAATCATCTGGAAGAGCAACGATAACACTTACAAATGCAAACAGACCAGGCATTTCGGAGTGCTGATGAAATTGAGAGAATTTTCAACGAGATATGGCATCATACTAATACCATTCACCTTTACTCTTCGTTATCTGAAGAAGAAAGCAAAACTATAACAATGAAAGAAAAACAAAAAGAAATTATTCGAACAACTGAGGAGATTCTAAACATTATATATAAATATAAAGGTAATGTATAATAAAAATATGTTATTGTAGTTATTAGCGTTCAAGGTAAATTCTTATGTAATAGCAAGGTGTAAAATAGAAAAACATACACCTTATTTTACACCTTTTGCGGACGATATTATGCGAAAATAAACCAGGTTATGCCAGAAAAGAAAAATTCACAAAGGCTTACAAAGCCCGAAAAACTAAGAAATGCGAGGTTATGCAACAATGATAAAAGTACTTTTCATTTGCCATGGCAATATTTGCCGCTCAACCATGTCCCAATTTGTGTTCCAGGACATGGTCAACCGACACGATTTACAGAATGATTTTTATATCAATTCGGCAGCGACCAGCCGAGAGGAGATTGGCAATGGTCCGCATTATGGTACGATTCGTAAGTTGCAGCGGGAGAGCATCCCTGTGTTGGAGCATCGTGCGGTGCAGATGACCAGGAAAGATTATGATAATTATGATTATCTGATTGGTATGGATTCTGCTAATATTCGTAATATTAAGCGTATAGCAGGTGGTGATCCGGAGGGCAAAGTACACAAGCTGTTGGAATTTGCAGGATCAGATAGAGACATTGCAGATCCATGGTATACAGGTAATTTTGACGAAACCTACCGTGATGTGGTAGAAGGATGCGAAGCTTTGTTTAAAAAACTACAAAGATAATAGAAAAAATTGTCTATATAACGCAAATACTCCGGCCGAGAGGAGAGGCCAGAGCACTTGTTTAAAAGGATTCTATTGTATGAATAAAAGGATAATGATTCTAACAGGTAGTATGGTTGACTGCCAGAATCATGCGTCCTTGGACGCCGTTGTTGGCTTGCGATATCTTTCGTGTTTTCTTGTTAATTATTTGTCCATCGCTTTTATGGTTATATCTTATCATGAGGGTTCTTTGTTGTAAATGTCAAATTAATACAAACATTTTGCGATTTCTGAGCATTTTTTGTGAATGTTATAACAAATGGGATTGGTTGACTTGAAACACCCAATACAGTACAATTAACTCTATCAATAAAAGATTGAGGAAACTAAGATGAAATTAAGAAGAATGATAGCAATATGGGCTGCGAAATGTGCAGAGAAGGCAAGTGTAAAGATTTTTCACCGACAGGGTGTGACATGGGCTGGCAAGATTGCTCTGAAGATCTGCCCGAGTATTTTGTCGGATCTGGCTGCTCAGGTAAGAGGAGATATTTTTGTAGTATGCGGAACCAATGGCAAGACTACGACGAATAATATGCTGTGTGCAGCATTGGAAGCAGAAGGTAAGAAGGTGGTCTGTAACCACACCGGTTCGAATATGCTGAATGGTGTAGTGGCGGCGTTTGTGTTGGCTGCCGGATGGAATGGTAAGCTGGATGCAGACTGTGCAAGTATTGAGATTGACGAGGCATCTACCAGAAGAGTGTTTCCACATTTCAAGCCGGATTACATGGTGCTGACGAATCTGTTCAGAGATCAGCTTGACCGGTACGGAGAGATTGATATTACCATGAATCTGCTTCGCGAAGTGATGCAGACGGCTCCTGATATGAAAGTGATTGTAAATGGTGACGATGCATTGTCAGCATTTCTTGCTATGGATGCCGGCAATCCATACATTACTTATGGTATCAGTGAAAAAGTAGTGGAGGATAAGGATTCTCATGAGATCCGAGAGGGACGTTTCTGTAAGAAATGCGGTTCTCTGCTTCATTATAATTTCTACCATTACAGTCAGCTGGGGGACTACGCATGTACAGGATGTGATTTTAAACGCCCGCCGTTACGGTACAATGCAACGGATGTGCAGGTGGGGGATCAGCTGTCGTTTGTTGTAGAAGGACGTAAGATTACAGCGAATTACAAGGGCTTCTATAATGTATATAATATTCTGGCAGCTTACACTGCAGTGCGCAGTTCGGGACTTGACGCAGAGCATTTTAATGATATGCTTGCAAAGTTTAACCCGGAAAATGGACGTATGGAAGAGTTCCATATGAAAGGAACGAAGATTATCCTGAACCTGGCGAAGAATCCGGCGGGATTTAATCAGAATATTTCTGCGGTTATGCAGGACAAGACTCAGAAGGATATTATTATTGTGATCAATGACAATGCACAGGATGGTACAGACATTTCATGGTTGTGGGATGTGGATTTTGACCGATTTAAGGATGAGAACATCAATTCTATTACTGTCAGTGGAATTCGTTGTCAGGATATGCGCCTGCGTTTGAAATATGTAGATATTCCGGCAATGCTGAGTGCAGATGTAGAGAACGCAATCTGTGAACGTGTGGAAAATGGATGTGGCAATCTGTATGTATTGGTGAATTACACAGCGCTTTTCAGCACCAGAGTAGTATTGAAGAAATTGGAGGAACGGAAATAATGGAACAGAGAAAGATTACGATTGGACATTTATATCCGGATCTTCTGAATCTATATGGAGACCGCGGCAATATTGCATGCATGATGCAGAGATGTATCTGGAGAGGGATTGAAGCAGAGACGAAGGAATTTAATCTGGGAGATAAAATTGATTTTTCTGAAGTGGATATTGTGCTTCTTGGAGGCGGATCTGACAGAGAGCAGATGATCGTGTGTCAGAAGCTGCAGGAGATTCAGTCTGATTTTAAAGAATATGTGGAAGATGGGGGTGTGGTCATCGCAGTATGTGGCGGCTATC